>OMRK01000089.1 GCA_900313515.1 uncultured bacterium
GAACCCAGTGAGGAAACTTCCAGATAGTAGTTGCCCTTGATGGGATCCAGTTCTTCCAGACGATCCGCCAGGGGACGATGCAAAAGGGCACAATCGTCAAGCGTTATGGGGGCTGGCTGCCCTTCCGCGGACGTAGCTGCGTGCTCTATAAATATCCGCAAATACCAAAGGCCGCCTTCGCGCACATACTTTACCCTGTTCACGCTTAACCCCAAGGGCTCCGCCAGTCGAGCGGCTTCTGCACGGATAGCCTCTAAAGTTTTTTCACCTACTTTTGCCAAGTGCCGATTCCTCTTAGAAAGCTAAAAACTTAACCCAGGCCTTCAGGCTCTCCACTGATTTACGGTACAATTACCATTATCCGCAGAAAAAAAGGAGCGGTACAACCACTCCCACGCTGAAGGTTAAGATTAAGAAGATGCCTAGACTATACCACATAAGGAAGGCCTATGCAAGCATGAAGGGGGAAGTTGTTGGAGTTGGCAACAGAAAATTCTATCATACTTCTAACATTTACCCCCTTGTCTTAATTGCTCTCAGCGGCTATTTTATTAGATGAAATTTGGAGGCTGGGAGCTTGCAGGAGAAAGGCTGGAGGGGTGAGGGAGCAGAGCTCTTAGAAGACGATGCCGGTGGGGTGGTCGTTGGAGTCTTTGCCCAGTGGGCCTCAAGTTTCGTGTACAAGATTGAAAACAACTCATTTTGACGTGGAGGTCAAACAATGTCTAATATTCGTCCGTTAGGCGAGCGCGTTATCGTTAAACCAGCCCAGTCCGAGGAAAAGACGGCCGGCGGTCTGTACATTCCGGAAACAGCCAAAGAGAAGCCGCAGAAGGGTGAGGTTATCGCCTGCGGTCCCGGTCGCAAGTCCGACGACGGTGAGATCTTGCCTATGGAAGTTAAGGTTGGCGATAAGGTGTTGTATGGCAAGTATTCCGGCACTGAGCTCAAGCTCGATGGTGAGGTTTACCTTATTATTAAAGAGAGCGATATCCTGGCCATTCTGTAGTCGATTAGCAACGGTGCTGGAGTTGGTTCCAGTTTAGCTGTTGCTCGGCAGGTGCTTGAATAGAGGGGCGGGGCGAACGGGAATTACCATTTAATTTATTTAGGAGATTTTATCATGGCTGCAAAGCAGATTCTTTATTCTCAAGAAGCACGCAAGGCTTTAGAGCTCGGCGCCGATGCCGTAGCTGAGGCCGTAAAGATTACTCTGGGGCCGCGTGGCCGCAATGTTGTTCTGGACAAGAAGTTCGGTTCTCCAACCATAACTAACGATGGCGTGACTATTGCCAAAGAGGTTGAGGTTGAGGATCCTTTCCAGAATATGGGCGCTCAGCTTCTGCGTGAAGTGGCTTCTAAAACCAACGATGTTTCTGGTGACGGTACAACCACTGCTACCGTTTTAGCCCAGGCTATGATCCACGAGGGCATGAAGAACGTTACTGCTGGTGCCAATCCGCTCTTCATCAAGAGGGGTATTGAGCAGGCTGTGGAGGCCGTGGTTGATGAGATCCACAAGATTGCTAAGCCGGTGGAGACTCGCGAGGCCACTGCTCAGGTAGCTATGATTTCTGCTAACAACGATAGAGTTATCGGTGATCTGATTGCTGAGGCCATGGCTAAGGTTGGCAAAGATGGTGTGGTTACCGTTGAGGAATCTAAGACCATGCAGACCAATCTCGAGTATGTAGAGGGCATGCAGTTCGACAAGGGTTATATCTCCCCTTACTTCGTGACCGACACCGATAAGATGGAAGCCTCTTTCAAGGAGCCTTACATCCTGATCTGTGAGAAGAAGATCAGCTCTATAGCCGATATCGCTCCCATTTTGGAGAAGGTGGCCCGCGCCGGGCGTCCGATCGTGATCATTGCCGAAGATGTCGATGGCGAAGGTTTGGCGGCCTTGGTGCTCAACAAGCTGCGTGGCGTGCTCCAGGTTGCCGCTGTTAAGGCTCCTGGCTTTGGCGACAGGCGCAAGGAGATGCTTAAGGACATTGCTGTTTTGACCGGTGGCCAGGTGGTGAGCGACGATTTAGGAATTAAGCTTGACAAGGTTACCGTCGATATGTTGGGTCAGGCCAACAGTGTGCGTATCACCAAAGAGGATACCACCATTGTGGATGGTCGCGGTGATAAGGAGCAGCTCAAGGCCAGAATCGACCAGATTCGCCATCAGATCGAAGCGACCGATTCTTCTTTCGACAGAGAGAAGTTGCAGGAGCGTTTGGCCAAGTTGCTGGGTGGTGTAGCTGTTATCCGCGTGGGTGCGGCCACCGAAACCGAGCTCAAAGAGAAGAAGCACCGTATTGAGGATGCGCTTTCGGCCACTCGTGCTGCCGTTGAAGAGGGCATCGTTCCTGGAGGCGGTTCTACGTTGGCTCACATCGCCAAGGTTTTGGAGGCGGTGAAGTTGGAAGGTGATGAGGCCGTTGGCGTGGACATTGTCCGTCGCGCTTTGGACGTGCCGGTTAAGATCATTGCCAACAACGCTGGCCACGAGGGTTCAGTGGTTGCCGAGAAGGTGAAGGAGCTGCCTATGGGGCAGGGCTTCGACGCTGCTAAGTGCGAGTACGTGGATATGATGGCTGCCGGTATTGTCGACCCGGCCAAGGTTACCCGCTCTGCCCTGCAGAACGCCGCTTCTATTGCTGCTATGATCCTGACCACCGAAACTTTGGTGACCGATTACGTTGAAGAAAAGAATGAGAAGTGCAATTGCCACACTGGCAAGTGCGGCTGTGGATGTCACTAATTAATTGAGACCCGACATGGTTAGGCTGGCTCCTGGAAGGGAGACGGGAGCCGTTGCCTTCCGGTCGCGCCGAGCGTGGACTTAAGCCTTGAGCTGGCCCACGCTCTTTTTTTTGCTTGGGCAAAAAGTTATTTCTGGACAATAAGGATGCAGTGCCTATTTGCCTTTGTGTTGTTGCCTTTCGATTATGGTAGCCGGGGAGGCTGCCTGAATGGATGGCAGGAGTTCGCTTTTTCAGACAAAACCCCCAACGTAGAGTATCTTTTAGAGATGTTGGAGCGTAAACAATGGTTAAGGCTGCGGAATTGGTGCGTTATTTGAGTGATTTGTTGCGGATCAAGGAATTTAGCGATTTCACCAGCAACGGTTTGCAAGTGGAGGGATGCGGTGAGATCAGGAAGGTTGGTTTCGCCGTAGATGCTTGCTTGGCCAGTTTCGAGGCTTTGCAGGATTGTCAGATGATCTGTGTGCACCACGGTATAATGTGGCCGGCCTGGCAACATGTGCGCGGTGTAGATCGCAAACGTCTCAAATTCCTTTTGGATCACGATATAAATTTGTTCGTTTCTCACCTGCCGCTGGATCGCCATCCTCAACTGGGTAACAACGCGCAGATTCTAAGCCAGTTGGGTTGGGAGAAAACCGGTGAATTTGGCGAGGTGGGCTGGTTGTGCGACTTAGAAAAGCCGATCTCCCAAGAAGAGGCTAAAGCCAATGTGGCTGAGCTCTTCCCTAATGAGCTCAACTCTTTCTGGCATGGCCCGCAGGAAATCAGGCGTATAGGTGTTTGCAGCGGTGGAGGCGGCGGAGATTATTGGTACCAGGCCATAAAAGATCATGTGGATCTGTACATTACCGGTGAGACCGCCTATCCCATGTACAACGATGCCTTGGAATACGGTCTAAACGCTGTTTGTGTGGGCCATTACGCTTCAGAAACCTTCGGTGTTCAAGCTTTGCGCCGGGAAGTTGAGGCTCAGTTTGGCCTGGAAACCGCCTTCGCCGACAATCCCACTGGTTTATAGGAACGGATCTAAAAACGGTCTATTGAGAGGAGCCTCCATTTCTTGAAGCAGGAAATGGCGGCTTTTCTGGAATTTTGCCTTTCGCTATTGAAGAGATGGCGAGTTATTGGGGGTGGGCAATAATATTCTTTGTTGATATGTCCATATGTGGAGGATCGATTTTATATGACTGAGTCTATGACAGATTACAAGGTGAAGGATCTGGGGTTAGCCGAGTGGGGTAGACGTGACATCACCCTTTCGGAGGCAGAAATGCCCGGCCTTATGGCCTTGCGTGCGCGCTATGGTGAGGAAAAGCCCTTAAAGGGCGCCAGAATTGCCGGCTGTCTGCATATGACTGTTCAGACCGCTGTTCTAATAGAGACCTGTCTGGCTCTGGGAGCCGAGGTGCGCTGGAGCTCCTGCAATATTTACAGCACCCAAGATCACGCGGCGGCCGCCATTGCTGCTGCCGGTGTGCCGGTTTTTGCCTGGAAGGGCGAGACTTTGGAAGAGTACGATTGGTGCATTAAGCAGAGTCTCAAGTTTGGTAATGGCCTGGGACCCAACATGATTTTAGATGATGGCGGTGATCTGACCAATATTGTACACGAGGAATTCCCCGAACTTTTCAAGGAAATTCGTGGCATTACTGAAGAGACTACCACTGGTGTGCACAACCTTTACCGCCGTGCCAGTGAGGGGAAGCTTTTGGCTCCAGCCATAAATGTAAACGATTCGGTTACTAAGTCGAAATTCGATAATCTCTACGGTTGTCGTGAATCTTTGGCAGATGGTATTAAGCGTGGCACCGACGTCATGGTCGCTGGCAAGGTAGTGGTGGTTTGTGGTTTCGGTGATGTAGGTAAGGGGTGTGCCCAGAGTATGCGTGGTTTTGGCGCCAGGGTCATCATCACCGAGATCGATCCTATCTGCGCTCTGCAGGCGGCTATGGAAGGCTATCAGGTTATGACCATGGAGGAGGCTGCCCCCTTGGCCGATATAGTTGTGACTTGCACCGGCTGCAAGAGCATTGTTACCGGAAAGCACATGATGGCCATGAAAGATAAGGCTATCCTCTGCAATATCGGTCACTTCGACTGCGAGATCGATATGAACTGGCTGGAGACGACTCCTGGCATTACCGAGTATCAGCTTAAGCCGCAGGTAGATGTCTTCCATCTGCCCAGTGGCAACGATCTGATCGTTTTGGCTAGAGGTCGTTTAGTCAACCTGGGTTGTGCCACTGGCCATCCTTCCTTTGTGATGTCCTGTTCCTTCAGCAACCAGGTTTTAGCCCAGATGGAGCTTTGGAAGAATCACGATAAGTATCCCATCGGTGTTTATTGCTTGCCTAAGAAACTCGATGAAGAAGTTGCTCGTCTGCATCTGCCCAAGTTGGGTGTTCACCTGACTCAGCTCACCCCCGAACAGGCCAAATACTTGGGTGTTCCCGTGGAGGGGCCCTACAAGCCTGACTACTACAGATACTAGTGCTTCACATTATGGAGCGATCTAGAGCTCGAGCTTTGGGAGCAAAGTAGGGGGGCAATGCTCTAGAGGTGGCAAGTAAACATAGTGAGCTAAAGAAAGGCGGGTCATTCGTTTGGATAAGAGTAAGCCGCAGAATTTACAGGCAACTAACGAGGGAAAACTTCAACAAGAAGCCGGTGGTTCTAAGCAAGGTGGGCAGGCACCTCTCGGTTCCGAGCGTCGGCCCGCCGCTTCAGTTACGCGGATTGGGATTGGTTCCAGTCCGAATGTGCCGCCTGCTCAGTCTGTAGCAGGAACGCCTTCACCGGTTGCAGGTTCGGATTACGGCCACGGTCAGGTGCCTGCTGCTCCTGGTTATGCTCCTGGCTATGGGGCCGTTCCCCAGCAACCCGGTGCTCCCGCTTATGGTTACGGCCAAGCACCGCCTGCCCCTGGCTATGCGCCCGGCTATGGGGCCGTTCCCCAGCAACCTGGTGCTCCCGCTTATGGTTACGGCCAAGCACCGCCTGCGCCCGGCTATGCGCCTGGTTATGGAGCTGTTCCCCAGCAACCCGGTGCTCCCGCTTACGGTTACGGCCAAGCACCGCCTGCTGGCTACGCACCCGGCTACGGGGCCGTTCCTGGGCAGCCGGGCGCTCCCGGTTACGGTTACGGCCAGGTGCCGCCTGCTCCTGGTTATGCGCCCGGCTACGGGGCTGCACCCGGGCAGCCGGGCGCTCCAGCTTACGGTTATGGTCAGGGTATGACTGGAGCAGGAATTACTCCTGGCTATGGCCTGGCTCCGGGCAGCCAGCTTATGGGCTACGGTCAGCCTCCAATGCCACATGCGCGGGCGGTGGCCGGTGAAGGGCCGCTCGATCTGAGTTTTAAGCAAGCTGGTCCAAAGTTTGGTTACGATCTTTTGTCGAATGGCCAGCAGTCTAGGCCGCCTATGGGTCAATCTGCCAGCGTTCCGACAGGTCAGTCGCTTGGCTCGCCCGCTTACGGAGCGGGGCAGGCCGTGCCTGGCAACTTGACTGGTAATGAACAAGTGTCCGCGGGTAGAATGGGTAGCCCCGGGGCTACTGGAGGGGCGGACATGTTGGCTGGCGTAAAGCCTACCGAGCAAGCCCGAAAACTAGCCCAGCAGCAGGCCAACAGTTTTGCTAATGGCACAGGAAATCAGAAGGTTGCACCCCCTGGTCAATATCCAGTGGAGCAGCCGTCTAGCGGATCCGCTATTGGGGGTGGAAACTCTGGGCAGAATCCGCCACCTTCGGGGAATGGTAGCGTGGGGGCTGGGAACGGCAGATTTGGGGAGGCCCAGAATGTAGGGACTCCGCCCCCTAAAGGAACACCAGGCCAGGCGGGAGCGGCGACAGTGGGGAGCTGGCGCGGCGCTTCCAGTTTGCCAAATGGGTTGGAGTCCTCCGTTCGCAGCGGAATTGCCGCCGCTGGTGCAGCTGAAGCTGATAATCCACCGCCCGCTTTTGGAAAAGAAGGGAAATCGAGGGGGACAGGAGCCGCGCCACCGAGTGATTTGGGAGATTCCGGCGAGTGGGGCAGCTCGGTCATGGCTAAGTACGCCAACAAGGCTCCCGTGTTGGAGGCCGCCGACAGCGGTGGCAGTCCGCCTCCTCACAAAACTTCGTCGCGCAAAAAGGTCGATAACAGTATTCCTCTAGTTGGTTGGGTGCTGATCGCCGGGGTCGCTTTTTTAGCTATGGCCGTATTCATATTTTTCTACAATAAAACGGCTGTGGTCAGCGAGAATATGCCCAAAGAGGATATAATGCCCCAGCGCTACCAGTTCCCACCCGATGTACTTGAGGAGTTTAGCGCTAAAGATCCGGTAACCAAGCGGCCTGTGCCCAGCAATTCACCTTATCGTCTCGATGCCTACGGTGCCACCTTTATTTTTGAAAGTGATGCTACTAGGAAGGCCTTTGTGGAAGATCCCTTCAAGTACATCAAGCCGAATATCAAGGTTAAGGTCAATAAGGTGCAGAAGGGTGAGGGGGATAGCCAGATCAATATTGTCGGGCCGGATGGTCGGGCCTTGATAGAGGGACAGCCCGATGCGCCCAAGGGTGGTAATGCCGGTGGGCCTCCTTCGCCTCCGCCTCCTGGCGTGGATGGTGGCAATCCCGGTACCGACGATGATGGCGCCTTTGATATTCCGCTTACCCCCCAAGACGGTAACGGCGCACCAGGAACCGGAGATGGCGTATCCAATAATATGCCGCCGCCTGGAGCAGACGGTCAGGGCAATGGAAACGTGCCAGGGGCAGCGGCCGTTGCGCCAGAGAATAATAGCACTGCAGCTGGAACCCCGGAGGCCGTTCCCCCGGCCGCCGCTGTTCAGCCTGGTAGCCCGGGCGCCCCTCCGTCATCTGGCTCTAATGCCGCTTCAATTTACGGAGCGGTACCGCCACCCGGGACATCCGGGACCACTCCAGATAGTATGAAAGCGGCCGGAACGCCCACAGGCGGGCAGAGTGCTGGCCTGCCTTCTGGTTCGGCTGCCTCTGCTTATAACGAAGTGCCGCCCCCAGCAGTGAACATTCCGGATAATCCGCCTCAGCCACCTACCGAGCTGAAC
>OMRK01000049.1 GCA_900313515.1 uncultured bacterium
ACCCGGCTCGATAAAAGGGGCCAACCGCTTGGCTACGTCGCTGTAAGCCGTGGTGACCGTCCCCACAAAGATCATATTGCAACCTTTGACCGCCTCGGCCAGATCCGATCCAACCCAATAAAAGTGAAAATCGCCCTCCAACTTACCGTAAGCCTTTATGTGGTGATTGTAACGCACACAACTAAAAAGATGATCCAGATTGCGCACCCAAAGACGCACGGAAAAACCGATACTACTCAGATAACAGGACAGAGAATGAGCGCAGTTACCTCCCCCTAGCACTGCTACAGTTTGATTTTTAGGAATCAGCAGAATAGGTCTCCATTTTTCTTATCTTTCTTAAAAAAGACAAACAATAAGATTGATTCTTAATTATCAATAAAATAGCAAACATGTCAAGTCTCTACAGAAAATTTGTGAACCGCTTTGGTGGTCTGTAAACGACAAAACCGCCAGAATTCTCGCCACCTGCTCACTTAAGCTTGCTAGGTGTGGAATTCTGGCGGTCCCAGGCTAAAAAATCCAGCAGGGCAGCCGCTGTCACTAGAACGAGCGTTCTGCCCAAAAGCCGGAGTTACATTTACTTACCGCTGCCGCAGATAAGCTTTCTAATCATATCGATAGGTATAACCAAGAAAGCCAAGCCCAAACATACTAACCAGGTCTGCACCGAGAGAGGCTCCACGTGCAAGGGAGCACCGCCGAAGGTTACAAACACGAACTGGGCCAGGAAGATGGCCCCCATGACCAACAGGAAGTTGGTATTCTGACCAATGCCCCTGAGGATGTTGATATGATTGGTGCGGGCGTTGAAGCCGTTAAAGGTAATGGCCATCATAAAGGTGGCAAACAGAGCAGAGGTCAGGTAGGTAGTATCGCTCGTAATAGCATCGGGCCTGCCGAACCAGCCGCACACCGCCGGGCAGAAACGAATAGCCAAGCAGATGCCGGTAATGTAAAGAGCACTGATGCCGATCTCTACCCACATTTCATTGCTGACAATGCTAGCCGAACGAGGAATGGGTCTATCCTTCATATACTCCTTCAGAGCCGGCTCACTACCGAAGGCGATAGCCGCCAAGGTATCCATAGCCAGGTTTACCAAGAGCAACTGGATAACCGTCATCATAACTTCCTCGCCCATAAGAGGACCGATGAAGCAGGTCAACACGGCCGCTACGTTCACGGTAAGCTGGAAGATTAAGAACTTGCGGATGCTCTTAAACATGGTGCGACCGTAAAGAATGGCCTTCTCGATAGACAAGAAGTTGTCATCCAGAATGGTAATATCACCGGCTTCCTTGGCCACCTCAGTACCGCTGCCCATGGCAAAGCCCACATCGGCTTTCTTGAGGGCGGGCGAGTCATTGACACCATCACCGGTCATACCGACCACCAGGTTAAGCTCCTGGGCCAACCTCACCAGACGACTCTTATCGGTAGGCAGAGCGCGGGCAATAACGCGCAAGTTGGGGATGATCTTCTTGAGCTCATCATCGGACTTCTCACCCATTTCGGCGCTAGTCATAGCCACATCGGTAGGAGCGGCCAAAAGACCCGCTTCCTTGGAGATGGCCACGGCCGTCTCCTTGCGGTCGCCGGTCACCATAACCACCTGAATGCCAGCATCCTGCACTTCTTTGATAGCCGCAACGGCCTCTTGACGCACGTTGTCGCGGATGCTCAAAACACAGATGAGAATGAGATTCTCGTCGTCCTTCTCGCCCTCAACCTTGGCCACAGCCAAAAGACGCATGGAACGACCAGCTTGGGTGTCGATATAGGTAGTGAGGAAGTTCTTTTCCGTAAACTCCTTAACCTGACCGTTTTCATCCATGTAGCGAGTGCAACGGGCAATAATCTTTTCCGGAGCGCCCTTAACGTAAGTAACTAACTTGCCATCGCGCTCTAAGGTAACACTGGAACTCTTCTTGGCAGAATCGAAGGCGTTGAAGTTGCGCACGTCTCTTCTGGTGAGATCGTTGGTAGCGTTGGCGTCGATCAGGAAGGACATCAGGGCACGGTCGGTGCTGTTACCGCCGATAACGTTGCCATTGCTGGCCGTGGCGCCGTTGTTGATACCGATACCGGTGATGAGATCCACCTTGAGAGCGGGATTGGCCTCATCTAACCTTTGGTAAGTCTTGACGTTGCCGGTGGTGAATTCGACCACGGAGAGGCGTCCCTGGGTGATAGTGCCGGTCTTGTCGCTGTAGAGCAGGCTGAGGCTACCAGCAGTTTCCAGACCGTTAATCTTGTGCACCAACACGTTATCTTTAGCCATCCTCAAACTCTGGAAGGAGAGCAGGATAGAGGTAAGCATGGGCAAGCCTTCGGGAACGGCGCAAACCACAATGGTAACGGCCACGGTGATGGCATTGATGATATGGGTAACCCAATCGGTGGAGGTCCAGGTAGCGGTCTCACCGGTCAACAAAGCCTTACCCAGAATGCCCAATATAATGCAGATAGCGCCTATGTATCCGAACATAGAAATCTGCTGAGCCAAACCGCCCAACTTCACCTGCAGAGGAGTCTCACGGGTATCCTCTTGGACTTCTAAAGCCAGCTCACCAAATAAGGTCCTATCGCCAACTACCTTAATCTCCATGTGAGCCTCACCGCCGCAAACTACTGTCCCGCGGTAAGCGTAGTGCTCATTTAGGAGATCCTTAATATCGTAGCTGGCCTTCTCACCCTCGGGAACGGGCTTCTTGGTGGCCTCTTCGGTCTCACCGTTTAGAGCGGCCTGATCAACCTTAACCTCGCCCTCAACGATTTCGCCATCGGCCGGCAGCTTGTCACCGGCCTGCAGGAAGACGATATCGCCAACCACAACATCGCTCACGTGAATTTCGCTGAGCTTGCCCTCGCGGATGACTTTGGCGGTTTCTTTGGCTTCCTCTTCAGCCTTTAAAGCCGAGGCCTTGCCCTCCTGCTTGCTCTCGCTGATGGAGGAAACGCCGTTGGCGATCATTATGGCAATAAACACGCCCACCGGCTCATACCACTCGGCCTTACCCATAACCACCAGGATAACCTGGACAACCAAGGCCACACACAGGATCATGATCATGGGATCCTTGAAACCTTCAAGGATCTTCTTCCATAGCGGATCCGGCGGTATCTGCGTGAGGACGTTAGCGCCGTACTTGCTGCGGCTCTGTTCGACCTCTTGCATTGACAAACCGTTCAATTGCATAAAAAAAACTTGTTCCTTTCCTAAGCTAACAAAACAGCCTCTGCCTGCGGCTTTTAGACGAACCGAAACCGGCTGCGGCCCTGGACCCACAAGGTTCAGACTCCGCAACCCTCCCCCCCCAAGGCAGAGACCAAAAAAGACAGACAGACATTCTACAAGGATGTGAAAAATACTTTTGTATGAAAAAATAAAGCCCTAAAATGTATAGAATACCTCCGTCGGCACGGTAAAGAAATATAAAAGCAGACAAATCACCCATTATTGAACTTCTCCGGGGTTTCCAGCATCTTTAAGGGGGAGAAACACTTTAGAAAACGAAACAAGAGGCTGGTTTTTTTTCGAAGCCGAAGCTATTTTGGGAGTTGAGAATTTGCGTACTTACCGTGTTTTGATATGGACCTTCGTGTTTGTAGCCTTCCTGGGCGGGCTGGGAGCCTTGTTTTGGTACTACACCCAGAACGAACTGCCACCATCCTTCGAAAGAACCATAGGGACAGGCGCCGCCGGCCAAGGTCCGGGTGAATTGAATGAGCCGACCGGTGTAGGCGTAGACGGAAGCGGCAACGTATACGTTTTGGATACGCGCAACTGCCGCGTCCAACGCTTCGATCCTCAAGGAAAACTTATCGACGTTTGGGGTAGCCAAGGTTCTGGCGACGCTCAAATGCGCGAACCCATCCGCCTCAAGCTGGCCCCAGATAATACGGTTTGGGTGGCCGACACTGGCAACAGCCGCCTGCTCCACTTTAGCACCCAGGGCGAGTATTTAGGTGAAGTCGGTTCTTTGGGCCAGGATGAAGGCCAATTTGTGGCTCCCATAGGCATCGCCTTTGACAGCGAAGGTTACATGTGGGTAAGCGACGCCCGTAGCAATCGGTTACAGCTCTTCAGCCCCAAAGGTGAATTCCGCTCCGCTCTGGAGAACAATGGAAGCCTCAACTTTAACCAGCCTTGGGGTCTAGATATAAACGGCAACGATGAAATTATCGTGGCCAATACCAATGCCAACCAGATTCTCAAATTCAACGCCGAAGGCGAACTTATCCAAAAATGGGGCTTAGGCGGCAAGGGTCCTGGCGAGTTTGATCGGCCCACCGATGTATTGGTTATGTACGATGGATGCATTTTGGTCTCCGATACCGGAAATAATCGCATCCAAAAATTTGACAGCCAAGGCAAGTATATGACGGAGTGGGGTACCGGCGGCAGTGAAAATACCGCGCTGCATCGTCCTCAACAGATTGCCGAAGGTCAGGGCCAGCTTTTCTACGTGGCCGATGCTGGTGCTAACCGCATTCAAGTGATCCACCAACGCGACACCATACACCTTTACGGCCCCAAGCCAGCTCCTTATCCTACCTCCCGTCAAAAATCTGGTGGCTCTATTTTGGACGAGTTCAGCACAGCGTCTCCCGGCGACAAGAGCACGGCTAACGGTGATTCCGATAACCTCCGGGACAGCGCGGCCAAGAAAGTTAGCAAAGACAAGAAGGCCGCTCCCAACACTTCAGCAGGTGGAGCTGGCAAGAAGACTGGCAAAGATGGCAAGGCCTCCGGCGACAAAGCCAAAAAAGCTAAGGCAAAAGAGGATGTCACCGACACCTTGTAGGTAGCGGTTGCTAAGCAGTTTTTCCAACAATACATAGGCAATTCATGTAGTTATGTGGGGAGCGCTGGAGAGGTTGGTGACTTGCCGCAGGCGGTGCGTTCTTTCCACGCGCTTTTCGGAAATTCTCTTACAAGGATCTGGGTAGGATCCGCAGCGATAAGCTAGAATGTACGGTGCGCAGTTTTGACGTGGCCCACCGTCCCACTAAATTCTGAACTTTCCAGTTTTTAAGGGGAGCTTGGGCCACAACAAATAGGCAGAATTGAAGTCGGTTCCACCTTTGTCTGGGCGAACCGTTCCTTTTGTTATTATATGAACTCGGCGTTGACCGCTCTAAGTCGGGCCGGGGTCACGTTTTTTTGGTTGTATTTGTTCCCATACAGCGGCCCATTCTTTCCCCTCAGAGAACGGGCAGTGTTTTGGAGAGCGGTCGGTGCGGCATTTTCCCCCTCAGAAATGGCCACTGGATCGCTGGAGTGCGTGTCTGCGGTCCTTGCGGCTGCCGACGGAAAACCTTTTCCGGCACGCGCGCGCAATTTCTTTTAAGGAGTATATTCTAATTTGGCTAGTAATTACGAGCTCTTCACTTCAGAGTCTGTTACCGAGGGGCATCCCGACAAGGCAGCTGACCAGATTTCCGATGCTATTCTGGATGCTTTTTTAACTGAGGATCCCCAGGCGCGAGTTGCCTGTGAAACTTTCCTGCACACTGGCTGTGCCCACATTGCCGGCCAGATCACTTCTTCGGCCTATATCGACATAGCCGAAATTGTCCGTAAAACTTTGGTGGATATCGGTTACGACTGTCCCGATTACGGCATCGACGGCCGCAGTTGCGGTGTGCTTATTTCCATCGACGGCCAGTCGCCCGACATAGCCCAAGGCGTGGACTGTGCTTTGGAAGTGCGCAATAAAAATGACGATGCTTTAGAGGAAGATTCCGTGGGCGCCGGCGATCAGGGCATGATGTTCGGCTTTGCCTGCAATGAAACTCCCGAACTTATGCCGTTGCCAATCCAGATGGCCCATGCTCTGGCTTATCAGCTGGCCAAGGTGCGTAAGACCAATGTTTTGAACTATCTGCGCCCCGATGGCAAGACTCAGGTAACAGTCAGATATCAGGACGGCAAGCCCATTGCTATTGAAACTATCGTTATCTCCACCCAGCACGACCCCGAGGTTAGTCTGGAGCAGATCCGCGACGACATGATTCAGTACGTTATCTTGCCCATAATTCCAGCTAAGTTCGTTAAGAAGGAAGGCAACAAGATCGTCGAGCCGCGCATCCTGGTCAACCCCACCGGTCGCTTCGTAATAGGTGGTCCTCAAGGTGATACCGGCCTGACCGGTCGCAAAATTATTGTAGACACCTACGGCGGCATGGCTGGACATGGCGGCGGCGCCTTCTCCGGCAAAGATCCGACCAAGGTGGACCGCTCGGCCTGCTACGCAGCCCGCTACGTGGCCAAGAATATTGTGGCCGCCGGTCTGGCTGACCGTTGCGAGGTGGCCCTGGCTTACGCTATAGGTGTAGCCGAGCCCATCAGTATTTCCGTAGACACCTTCGGCACCGAAACTATTCCTGTTAAGGATATTGCGGCTCTGATTCGCAAGAACTTCGATCTGCGTCCGGGCGCCATCATCCGCAAGCTTAGGTTGCGTCGCCCCATTTACAAGGCTCTGGCCGCCTATGGCCACTTCGGGCGCACCCTGCCCGGGGCCACCTGGGAGAACACCGACAAAGCGGAGACTCTCCGTCAGCAAGCCGAAGAGATCCGTAAAAAGTAGGCTCAACCCCTAAATCAAATGATCGAGGCCCCGCCCTTCCTTGAGAAGGTAGCGGGGCCTGTTCTGTAACCTATCGAGCCGATGCTCGGTCGCTCATCTTAAAATAAGCTGGCTAAAATCGAGCTTAACTTTATCGAATTCTTCCAAAAGATGAGAGGCACTCCTGTACAAGGCCGACTGTTCAAGATCTAGGCGACAGCCTTCGGCTGCCTTATGAAAAATCAAACTGCTACAACCGTTAGCGGCCTCATTTCTGGTTTCAACTACTCCCAACTCTACCAAAACCTTCATGGCCCGACGGAAGGTTAAAAACTCCAATTTCAAAGAGCGAGCTGCCTGCTTAAGATCGCCCTCCCTACCCTGCCATAAGCGTTCACCCTGGCAGCAGGCACGAGCAACCCACTTGTAGATATCCTTCATAATATCACGGTTTAAGGCATAGGCCCGGAGCCCCCGAAACTGAGCCTCTAACTGCTCCCGCCCGAAGAGCACATGAATAAACTGGCCCTTAGTGACAGCTTCAATGGCAAAGAAATGGCGATTTATGGGAGGAGCCAAGAGCACTATATGCTCATATATATTGGAATCGGCTTCGTCACCATCCCCATGGGAGGGCAGATCGTTGTAGACCTCACCGGCTAAAACAAATTTTACCCGACTATCTTTGAAATTGGCTTGCCACTGACGAACCTGACTGCTGGACTCAGCCACAACCAAAACAAAACCGTTGGCCTGAGAGAGCAGACGCTTTAAATATAATTCCTTATTGGTAACGTAGCGAACATCAACTAACTGCTTGGGTAGCTCTGAATGAGCGAACACCCCCTCCAGAAACTTTAGCCTACCGCTACCTATAGCCTCAAGGGTCTGCCTGGCCTCACTGTAAGCTCCAAAGACGGCCAGCTGTTCCTCTGAGGCAGGCAACACCTGAACAGCTCGGGGATCGGGAGCGATAAAATCCTTTATGATTATCTGCAGCTCACTGCGACCAGCCCAGGTATTCTCCTCCAAATTGTAAAGGAAACTGATAGTCCCGTTTTCTGTATCCAAAAAAGCCAGATCCTTAATTTTGTTGAATGCTACCGCTTTCAAAGGAGGCCGACCGTTTGGAAAATCGTCATCTATAACCTGAAAGGAGACGCTCGAACCGAATTTTCCCATAGGCCTCAAGGGAGTGACCACTTTCACTCCACGAGCCAAAAA
>OMRK01000099.1 GCA_900313515.1 uncultured bacterium
AAGCCTGCTCAGCCGGCAGCGGCCACAAAGCCAGCAGACCAGAAAAAGCCTGTCGCGGAAGTAAAGCCGTCTTCTGAAAAAGAAGCGACCGCCGAAGATAAAAAAGCTCTGCCGATCCCTCCCCAGCTCACCCCCAAAGATGAGCCAGCCAAAGTGAAAGTTATATTCAATCCCAAGGCCGAAGAGCTTCGGGTGGGCCTTGTTTACAAGGGGAATCTCAAGAACGTGGTGCGCAAGGCCGAAGGTAAGAATTCTCGCCTGAGCATAGAGTTGTGCCCTGCCGTCATGCAGGGGCCGACTCAGGCCATTCAGATTAGCAAGGGTCAAATTCTGGGATGCCAGGCTAAACAGGTGAACCCTAATACGGTCTTGGTGGAAGTAATGGTGCAGAATCCGCCCTACTTTACCCAAGAGGTCAATCCTCAGGGCGGCGCCCTTTACGGGATTTCGTACAATTATCCCTCAGATTACCACCCCAGGACATCGGAGGTAAAGTCAACCTCTAAGACCTCTAATCCCCCTATAACTGGTGGAGATAAAAAAACTCCAACCACTCAGGGACCCTCCGGTAAAATGGACAGCTCAAGCTCCAGTTCTAAGCCTAATGCGGCAGCTCAACCGGGTAACGAGCCAATCTCTGCAAAGCCAGCAAGTAGCCAGGCTCCAGCAGCTACTCAGATTAGCTCAACGAGTCAGCCGGTAGTCGGACAGACTGCACCAGACACATCCGTTCCGGACAAGCCTGCAACAAAGCAAGCCTCCCCTGCCACCTCCACAGTTAAGCCGACAACTCCTACCACCGCCACCAACCAAGTGGCCGTTGCTCCAAGCAGTCAAACAAATAATTCTAAGATCTTCGTTTTAGGGGACCCTCCGGGCGACCTCCAACCGAGCACCCCTTCCACAGTGTCTGGAGGACAATATGTCCTAGCCTATTTCCCTATAAAAAACCGCAACGCTTCCACAATCGTGGATAGCTTGATCAAGCTTTACCCGGATGTAATATTTAAAGTTGACACTATGCTAAACATAATATTTGTCAAAGGCAAAGCTGAAGATGTAAATAAGGTTAGCAACATCCTCAAGCAGGTTTCTCAGTGAGATGCTCAAACCAGCCGCGATTAAGCTGCAAGTAATGGTTGCTACCTCCGGCTGGTACATTTTTTGGAGGGGGGCATGATCTTTCAGAACTTTCCCCTGGGAATTGCAAAATCAAGGAGCTAAAGATATATGTCTTCTAATCCCCAAGAATCCTTAACCGAATTGAAGGCCCAGTTGAGTGCCAATCCCCAGGATTTGCCATTGTTAAAGAAAATTGGTACGCTCCTTTACGAAAAACATGTTCTAAATGAAGCTCAAGAGTATTGGGAGCAAGCTAACCAGTTAGCTCCACAAGACCAGCAGGTGCTCAATTATTTGGGAGCTGTTTATCTTGATTTGGGCAAAAATAAAAAAGCCCTCAAGCAATACGAAACCCTGGTCAGCTTAGATTCCCAGGATTACCTCTCCTACAACAACATAGGCTTGATCCATTCCCGCCTAGGTAATTTTCATAAGGCCATAGAGGCCTGGCAGAAGGCTCTGAGTATAAAAGAAGACTGCAGCGAAGTTTACTACAATATGGGTATTCTGTACGCTGGAGCCAACAAGCTTGACGAAGCCGAAAAAGCTTATAAAAAAGCCATATCCCTGGATAATAACAAATATGCCCACAACAACCTGGGACTCCTCTTTATGCGTTCCGGTCGCCTGGAAGCAGCGGAACAGGAGTTTCAGGAAGCTCTCAACATCGATGCTGACGATGTTTATTCATTGAACAATCTGGGACGTCTGTGTGAGCGTACTGGTAGAATTGCTCAAGCTCAGGATATTTTCACAAAAGTTGCAGCTCTGGATCCTCAAAACAGCTTTGCCCTAAATGCGTTGGGGCGCCTGTACAACCAAGCTGGACGCATTGAACAGGCGGAAGCTTACTTTAAGCAAGCTATCGAAGCCGCTCCCAGTGATGCTAAGGCTTACCATAACCTTGGCCGGGTGCTGGCTCAACAGCGCCGATGGGCCCAAGCCGCCGAGTGTTACGAAAAAGCGTTAACTATTACCCCTCAAGATGCTTACCTGCACGGCAACCTGGGACGCGCCTATATGGCTTTGGGTGAACTTGACAAGGCCGAGCAGGAGTTGCGCCAAGCTCATGTGCAGGATCCTAATAACGTGAATACGCTCAACAATTTAGGACTTTGCCTGCTGCGCCGCCACAACGTAAATGAAGCTGTGGCTATTTTGCACTGTGTCCTAAATATTAAGCCCGATGATGAGCTAGCTCACAATAACCTGGCCTTTGCCTTATCTGTGCAGGACAATTTGGAGGAAGCGGCCTGGCATTACAACGAGGCCTTGAAGATTAACGGCAAAAATACCTACACTTTGCGCAATCTTGGCCAGTGTTACTCACAGTTAGGCCATCTTGACAAGGCCATCGACTGCTATCTGCGTCTTCTGCAGCTAGATGATAGCGACGCTGATACATACAATAACCTCGGACTCACCTATTTGAGCGTAGGTAACCCTGGCGCCGCAGTTTTAGCGCTGGACAAGGCCTTGGATTTGCGACCTGGAGACAAGTACACCTATAACAACAAGGGCTTAGTTTACACGGCTCTCAATCAGCTAAACAATGCTTTGGCTTCCTTTAAGTCGGCAATGAACATCGATTCCCAGGATGAGTGTGCCCAAACCAATATGGGCATAGTTTTGGCTAGACAGGGACATATAGACTCCGCCCTTACTTGTTGGTCAAAGGTATTGGAGTTAAATCCCGGCAATAGAGAAGCTAAACTAAACCTGGGGCTGGGGTATTTTGAAACCGGTCGTTACCAAGACTGCGCCTCGGCTTTCGAATCTATGCTTCCTGGAGAAACCCCCTCTGAAGAGCTTCTGCTCAACAAGTACCTCAGCTTATGCTGGGCCCATATGGGAGATCGCAACAAGGCCTCGTTAGCTCTTGAAAAAGCCAAGCAATTGGATGACGGTGAGGATATTGCTAAGTTGCAGGATCAGGTTAATAAGCTGCTCACCGCCGCCTGCACGCTAGAATAGGTTATTTAATCAGTGTGGTCGGTTAGCCATTGTTAGCTGACCGACCTCTCCCCGGCGTTGTAGTGCTGCAAAACGCTACGATATTCAACGCAAGCATGCACTTTAACCATAATACTTACTATAAGCAATCCCAATTTGCAGAAATAAGTTCGCACACTCGCTTAGCCTGTGAACTGCCCTGAGAAGCCGATTTTGCAAGCTATTTTATAGCACTCTTTTCATCTTTTTAACACAACGTTCAGTCAAGCCAGCTAAACCTAATGAACCAAGTTCAAATTGAGCTTCGGAATCACCGAGAGCGGCAAGACGTGCCAATTCATCTATTTTCAGAAGAATGCTAGTCCACTATAGCAACAAAATCGACTTTGGGGATACGGAGAAAATATACCCTACTTTATGGGTGGAATGCGCTTTTTATTGCGCTTGTGGGAACGTCCGCCTCGGCCAGGGTTGTGCCACTTCTTGGGATTGTTCCGGCCTCGCTGTTCCTCATTCCGTTCCTTTGGAGAAGAATTTTCTACCTCCATATCAACAACAGCTCCACCAGACTCCGTTCCAGAATAAGCCGCCCTTAAGCTGTCTCCACCAGCAACTAGATCTTTCACGCTGAGCGGTTCGACTCTGGGAGCATACTCGTCTGCCAATTTTACCTCTTCCACTGGGCCGCCATCTGGTGCTTCATCACTGTCATATACATCTTCTTCTACGGAGATTTCAGCCAATTCCACACTTTCAGTTACCTGATCCAACCCATTTTCTAAGGGAACTTCATCTACTATTGGGAAGGTAGGTTCAGGGTGGATGGTGGGAGCTTGTTTAGTATCCAACTTCAGTTTAGCTATTATCTCTGCGTTGTCAGCCAATCTCACCGGTCGTTCCAAGAGCCTGCCAGAGTCCGAATCTAAAGGGATCTCAAAATTAGCTTGGGGCTCACCATCGCTCTTATGCCCCTGTTCTACGGCATAATCGTTACCTAAGCTGGGCATCTCTTGAGTTTTTTCACCAGAGGCCGTCTCAATTTGGTCGGCTTCGGTCACAGGCTGCAAGGCCGAAAGCTCAGCCGTGGTGGCAGAGAAATCGCTAGTAAGCGCAGGCATACTTACAGTTACAGCGGCAAGCTCAGCAGTAGCATATGCGCTACCGTTATACGTTTCTGCAATGGTATCTTCGGTAGATTTTTCTGTCTCCTGAGTAGTTTCCAAAGCTAACTCGCTCTCCTCGGAAACCTCATCTCCATTGTCTGGTTCAAGTTGTTTAGCTGCATAAGCTACATTTTCTGCAATTCCATTATCCAAACGTTCTTGCAAATCGGCGACTTGATCATTTAGAGACCAAATCTGTTCCTGATCATCTTGGTTTTTCTCGGCTATAAGCTGGCGCAGAGAATCCAGGTTAAGCGCTGCTTCCTCCCAGCGCCCTCGCCAATAGGCAGCATCGTCACGAGCGGCCTCTAAGTCATCGCGCAATTGTGACTGTTCTGCTTCCAAACGCTTTATGGTTGCTTCAAAACGCTCTTTTCCCGCTTCCCAAACCTTACACTCAATCTGTAACTCCTGCAACTGAGCCTGCAAGCGTGCCAGCTCTGCCTCTTTATCTTTCAATAAACCCACAAAAGACAAATTAGGCCCATTCTCTCCACCTGTAGGCAACGGCCCAAATGTCGAGGTGTCCCGATTCTCAGTTACCATATGTTCTTTTCCGCTATTGCAAGGCGATACCACATTTTCTGAGAGATCATTGTACACGGTCTGCCCTGACGAGGCTCTGTTTTCAGAAATATTGGCAGTAAATGGAGAACAGGAAGCAGCAGGCTCAGCTGCAACTGGCTCTTCTAGACCAGGACTAATGGCAGGCAACGTTTCATCTACTGTAGTACGTTTGTGTCGCTTCAGGGTAAGCTTGGGCAACTCACTGGTAAATATCTCCCAATGTTTTCCAATAGCATCAATGCAAATAGCTCCTCTGATTTCTCCCTGGCGAATACGCCTGTAAATAGTCGGAATAGAAATGCCGGTGCGTGCCGAGGCTTCGGGTAAAGTTATCCTATCTGATTTTGCCATAAATTTGATCTTCTCCACAATGAAAAAAAATCATAGTAAAGATCTAAAGATCTTTCATTAATTGTGCTAATAAGTTAGATACTATAATGATGTAAACCTCCAATATCTCAAGCTTTACAAAGAGAAATCTACATCTCCAATAGTTATCGCTTCTATTACAGTTTCACCAGTGTAATTTAGTTCATTTTGAGAACAATTCATCTGCAAAAGTAATTCACCTTGCCTGCCCAGTCCCACAGTTCGTCCTCTCCTAACAGAAGACGAACAACCAGAATGTTCAGAGCTCCCAAACTCAGAATCCATTATGCGGATACTACCAGCAAGAAAATCATTTTCTGAAGGTGAAAGGCCGGTGTTTACGCTCACCTCTTTATCTTTGTGCAGACAGCGCGTATACCACTCCTGTGCCAAAGACTCCACCCCTTGCCCTGCCAGACGGCTAACCAAATCATATAACTGTCTTCCCACCACTTCAAAAGCTTCTTCTGCCCTCCAAGAATCGGCAAACGCTTCAAACCAGGCACATGCTGGACGCGGCAAGTCGGTTAGATATTTTTGGCTGTCTCGCAGATTTAAGCCAATTCCCACAATAACTCCACAATTGCGCCGGTTGCGGACAAACTCGCAGAGAATCCCAGCGAATTTTCCCCACTTTTCCCCCTTTATCCAAACATCGTTAGGCCATTTCAAGGCGATAGAACTACCCCTATTATCAAATTCTGTTTTACCCCGAACCGAACGCAAACGTTCCTCACCAGCATAAGCCACCGCCAGGCCAGCCACCAAAGGCAGGACAGTTACTTGCTCTATTGCCAAATTTTCCGCCTCTATATCTACCCAATAGCTGGCAGTCATGCTTTCGCCAGGCTCACTTTTCCAAACCCGGCTTCCCCGCCCCCGCCCTGCTGTCTGCTCATAGGCCATAAGGCTGTAACCAGACCTAATCTTTCCCTCATTGGCCAATCTCTTCAAATAAGCGTTAGTAGAATCTACTTTAGGCAATACGTAGCCTTCCAAGTCGGTCATACCAAAATGTCTCCCGCAACGAATTGAACAGGTTTATCCAGCGCCCTTCACAGTTCTGGAAGTTACCTAGCCGATCGCCCCTTAAACCTGCAAATGCACAATAAATGCACAATAAGCCAGAGAGCCCACCGCATGCCCGCAGTTCTGCCTCATCTAGGCAGGGATCCTCTTTTCAATTTAGGCAGGATTTCAATTTATTTCCTAAAAGCCCGCTTGAAGTCCACTGAAAGGTGATGGAGCAGGTTCCTGTAGCTTCGCTTCGTCTGGAGTGTTTATGATAGGTCAAAGTCTAGTCATAGCCGTGGTGGGCATGGCGACTGTATTTCTATTCCTCGTTTTACTGGTTTTTACCACTCAGTTGACAGGATACTTGGTTCAGAAATACTTGCCTGCTCCTGCGGTTACCGCCCCCCCCAAAAGTTCTGCAAAACCCCAAGTGACGACTCATCCAGTTCCAGCTAACGTGAGCGAGAAAGATAAAATCGCCGCTGTCATAGCTATTGCTGAACATGAGTTTGGTCTATCCGTCTAAACGGTTGCTTGCGCCATTCAATTGTTGTAAAAGCACTTAACAGTGCGTGAGCCAAGCAATGACGTAAATGCCCTTCAAGGAGTAGATATGGGTAAAAAAGTTATCGATTTTATGTGTACCGCCTTCCGCGACGGTTTTCAATCCTGCTACGGTGCTCGAGTGCTGAATAAGGATTTCCTGCCAGCTATGGAAGCCTGCAAAGAGGCCGGCATCAAGTGGTTTGAGCATGGCGGTGGTGCTATCTTCCAATCCAAGGTCTTCTACTGCAACGAAAATCCCTTTACGGCCATGGATGAGATTCGCACCATTATGGGGCCAGATATTAACTTGCAGACCTTGGCCCGAGGCGTAAACGTGGTGGGCCTAACCAGCCAATGCAGCGATTTTATCAAGCTGCATGCCCAGCTTTTCAAGAAGCACGGCGTTACAACTATCCGCAATTTCGATGCTTTAAACGATGTCAATAACCTCATTTACAGCGGCCGTTGTATTGTGGAGGCTGGTTTAAAACACCAGATTACTATTACAATGATGGGCCTGCCTCCGGGACTCAAGGGAGCCCATACTCCTGATTTTTATGAAGGAATTTTAAAGAAGATTTTGGCGGCCGGCATCCATTTTGACAGCCTCTGCTTTAAGGATGCCAGCGGCACCACGCCTCCAAGTGTTGTCTACGAAACAGTGAGAAGAGCCCGCAAACTTTTAGGTTCCGATGCTTACCTGGATTTCCACTCCCACTGCACGGCCGATGGCTGCATATACGGCTATATGGCGGCTATAAACGCCGGCATCAACGCTATCGACCTTTCTATCCAGCCCATGTCCGGTGGCACTTCTCAGCCCGACATCCTTACGATGTGGCACAATTTCCGCGATAGTGAATACAGTTTAGACGTGGATATAGACAAGTTGCGCGAAGCCGAGCGTATATCTGAAGAGTGCATGTCCAAATATCTGTTGCCTCCCGAGTGCCGTGCCGTGATGCCTATCATCCCATGGAGCCCTGTTCCCGGCGGCGCCCTTACGGCCAACACCCAGATGATGCGTGACAACAACGAGCTGGAACTCTTCCCCAAGATGGTCGAGGCTATGAGCGACTGTGTACGCAAGGGTGGTTTCGGCACCTCCGTCACCCCTGTCTCCCAGTTCTACATCCAGCAGGCTTACAGCAATGTTAAAAATGGCGCTTGGCAAAAGATCACCGATGGTTACGGTCGCATGGTTTTGGGCTATTTTGGCAAGACTCCACACGATCCCGATCCCGAGATTCAGAAGCTGGCCTCTGAGCAGTTGCACCTGCCGGTAACGACCAAAACTGTTCTGGAAATTAACGATGCTGATGAGAGCAAGAAGGTTTCCACTATAAGACAGAAGCTTATCGACAATAACCTGCCCATTACCGATGAAAATCTCTTCATCGTTTCCGCCTGCGCTGAGAAGGGTATATTCTTCCTCAAGGGTAAGGGCCATATAAATGTGCGCTACAAGGAAGAGAAGAAAACCACTGCGGCTGCTCCAGCCCCCGCGACTCCTACGAAGGCCACTGTTCCCGATCATCTGCAGGTAACCCTCGATGGCACAAATTACGATGTAACCGTAAGTAATGGCCGTGTTTTGGTTAACGGTAAAGACTACTCTTATTCTGTGAAAGAAGCCGCCGCCAACTCTCAGCCGGTCGCTTCTCCCGCACCAGCCGTAGCAGCTAAACCCCAAAGCCAAGAACCTTCCACTGCCAGTGGCAAACCGATAACTTCTCCTCTTCCCGGCACTATCATCCGCATAGTTTCCGGGCCAGGCAGTCAAGTAAAGAGCAACGATACCATTTTAATCTTAGAAGCGATGAAAATGGAAATGGAAATCAAGTCAGATTATGCCGGAACAGTTAAGTCCATAGAAGTTGAACCCGGCGATCAAATTACCGCAGATGCGGTCGTAGCCTATGTCGAGTGAGGTAGAGATGCATTTTACAGCCACTCATCCAGCTAGCTGCAGCAGGCAGAGATATTTCTCGTACCTACAGTTCCTGCTGACTTTGGCTTTGCTATTTTTCGTGCAGGCTCCGCTTTATGCAGAAACGCCCAATGAATCAGCCTCTGCACACGAAGAGGCTGCGGCGACTTCTCCTGCAAATAACGAAGAATCCGAATCGGCCGCCCAAGTCAACCCTCAGGATGGACTTGCTCCCATCTCCCCCAAAGAGGAGGGGGTTCCTATAGAGGCAGACCGACCAGTAAACAGTAACGAAGCAACAATACACATTGACGACAATGCTATTGCTCCAAACGACATCACTGGGCCAGGCGAGAATGAAACTGGCGACAGCCTTCAGAGTAAGCCAGAGGAAGCAGCTCCCTCAGAGGCAAATAGATCGGTTGCTAGTCCGGTACCAGACCCTAAGTCTCAAGTTAAAACAGACAAACAAACGGTGGTGCCTGAAAAAGGAAACGATACTCAGTTGAAGTCTCTCTCGGAGACCGCCTCAGAAATTTGGAAATCTACCGGTATTGCTTCCTTCTGCTCCCCTGTCCGCACTTCTAATGGTCTGCTTCCCGATGGCCTGGGCATGATCGTTATGATTGGCGTTAGCCTGGTGCTTATTTATCTGGCTATCGTCAAGGAATTTGAACCCCTTCTGTTGTTGCCAATTGGCATAGGTGGTCTGCTGGCCAACATTCCCAACGCAGGTATTGCTTCCGAGGGCGGATTCCTGTGGCACATTTCCAAATTTGGCATAGAGACCGGCCTGTTCCCGCTGCTTATCTTTATGGGCGTGGGAGCTATGACCGATTTCGGTCCTCTAATTGCTAACCCGCGCGTAGCCCTTTTGGGAGGTGCTGCTCAGTTTGGCATTTTCTCCGCCTTGATCTGCGCCCTTTTATTGTCGGCAATTATGCCTGACCTAATTCACTTCGACCTTAAAGATGCTGCCTCTATTGGCATAATAGGCGGTGCCGATGGTCCCACTTCAATTTTCCTAACTAGCAAGCTCTCGCCCGATCTGCTGGGTTCCATTGCTGTGGCAGCTTACTCTTACATGGCTTTGGTGCCACTAATTCAACCGCCCATTATGAGATGGCTCACCACCGAATCTGAGCGCAACATTGTTATGAAGCAACTGCGCCCTGTTTCTAGAACGGAGAAGATCATCTTCCCCTTGGTAGTGCTCCTGCTCTGCGCCTTCTTGTTGCCTTCGGCAGCCCCGCTTATGGGCGCTCTTATGTTCGGCAACCTGGCTAGAGAGTGCGGCGTGGTCAAGAGGCTTTCCGATACCATGCAGAACGCTCTGTGCAATATAGTCACAATTTTGCTAGGTATAGCGGTAGGTTCCAAGCTAGCAGCCGACCACTTCCTCACCGCTGAAACCTTAGGGATTTTGCTCTTAGGCCTTACAGCCTTCTGCGTAGCCACCGCCTCCGGTGTTTTGATGGCTAAGTTGATGAACAAGCTCTCCAAGGATCCTATCAATCCTTTGATCGGCGCTGCTGGCGTTTCGGCCGTGCCTATGGCTGCGCGCGTGGTTAACACGGTGGGCCAAGAAACCAATAGACGCAATTTCCTGCTCATGCATGCCATGGGCCCGAATGTTTCCGGCGTTATAGGCTCTGCTGTAGCCGCGGGCGTGCTCTTGTCGCTTCTGGGCGGCCAATAGACGCGCGTTTACGTCATAAAATAAGCAAAAGCAGGGATGGAGTTTGCATCTGCATCTCTGCTTTTTGTTTTATCAAGACCTGCCCAGCTCTCAACTTACTACCAACTCGTCTAATCGATAAATTCACACTATTTTATCAACAATTCAAAAAGCAGTAAACTTTTTCGAGAATTTGCACCTATTTGTCACACAAATCAGAGACATGGCTTATTGTATTTGCATCAAATATATAAATTATCGTGAAAGCTATTTTATTTTTCGAGTAAATATGTTACACTATGCACGTAACAATATTTTTGTTTACAAAAAAAATAGCATGTATCGTTGCTAATTTTGTACGGATAATATTGTTTTCGACTCTCAAGTCGCAATGATCTGTACACCGTGGAGCAATCTGCTTATATGGTTAGGCTTATGCTGATATTGTGAGTTATCAATCTACAGTGTGACGTAGCTGTGAGATTACTTCACTAGGCGAAGTTTTTGTAATGTGCATTTCGTGACTTGAAAAAAAGGGAGGTTACATGGGTAAGAAAAAATTGAGTAGCCACAAAAGTTCAGCTGTAAACAGCGATGGTGATTTATCAGGTCGGGAAGTTGAAGTTTCTGAACAACCGATAAAATACGGCCATGGTGGCAAGCGTCCCGGCTCTGGACGTAAGATTAAGTATGGTGCCCGTCTTGACTACCATATTCGTGTGTCTGGTGACGAAAAAGACTCATTAACAGCGGCTCGTGAAATGGGGATCAATCAAAAGAGCCTCAGAGCAATGTTGGAGTGCATCAAAAAGGAACACGATGAGGCCAGCAGCAGTAAAGGTTCGGATGCTGGTGTTGTTGATTCACTATTTGGTGCCATATCATGTGCGGGCTTCTCCCTTTTTGATAATTAAGTCTAAATTGCATCCTCGTGGCTTTATTGCCGCCTCTGCGACGGCTGGATAGTCTTTGTTAAGGCTGATGCGCATTTTGTGTTGCACATATATATTCCGGCCGTTTGGATCTTTCTATATTTATCAAAAATATTGCAAGAGAAGAGCTGTCGCACTGAGTAGTTAGTGCGGCAGCCCCATTTTGGAAGCGTTCAATTTAAGCAAAGGCCACAAGGCTGGTCATGTATCGCAGCTTTTGCAGACCGGCCCTAGGTTGCTAGACCTCGCTCTCGGAAATATTGAGAATCGAGTCGTAAGTCCCCCAAACATTGGGCTTACGATAGAGGTTGGCCGGATCTTCAAACCAATCTTTTTCGTCTACGCGGAACTTGTAGCGATAACGTCCAGGAGCCGGAGCATCTATTTCCACCTTCCAAATACCATCAAACATTTCCTGGAAGTAATACTGCTTTGGGGTCCACTCATTAAAATCGCCCATCAACTCCACCTTTTTAGCAGTATAATTCACAAACACAAAACTAAGTTTACCGTCGGCAACCAAGGGTGGACGCAACTCACAGATTTGATCGTGATTCCATGCTTCATGAGCCTGTTCTACGGCACGACTAGCATTAACGACACCACATCCCTGAGCTAGAAGATCCTTGCCGTTGACACGATCGGCGGTGGACATGAAAATCTGACGGATAGCAGCTGGAGTGAGCTGAGGATTCACCTCCAAAAGTTGAGCCGCTATAGAAGCTACAGTGGGAGCAGCAAAAGATGTTCCGTCGGCATGCTGGTAATGGCGCCCCACCACCTTGTCTTTTATAAGCAGTTCGTCTAGTGTTTTGCAGACCTCCTCGCGGCTCTTCTCATACAGATCCTCGGGAATTCCCACCCCTTCAGGTACTTCATTCAGTAAGTTAAGCAAAGGCCCGCCAGTAGAGTTTGCCAAATCGTAACAGTATTCAGCCCGCCTGTACTGAACGGTTCCAGGCAGGAGCGGGGCAGCAACCCAAGCAGCTGGCGCAATCACCTCGGGCTTAACCACCAAATCTAGAATCACCCCAAAACTACTGGAATAGAGTTCCACCTCTTCAGGGCTACAAGTATTGCGGGACACACAACCACCCACAGTTAAGACAGAAGGGGCATTGGCCGGAGGACGCGGCAAACTACGATCATTGCCAGCAGCAGCTATAACTAAAATTCCACGCGAGACTAACTCTTCAGAGGCCTGAGAAATTTCACAGTTGAGAAGCTTAGCATCAAATTCACTGCC
Source organism: uncultured bacterium (assembly GCA_900313515.1). Taxonomy (GTDB): domain Bacteria; phylum Vulcanimicrobiota; class Xenobia; order Xenobiales; family Xenobiaceae; genus Bruticola. Next base: position 12,521 of record OMRK01000099.1, read on the forward strand.
AACAGAAATATTTAAAATATTGATATGATACTTCTCGGCGTTATCCCTAACCCAGTGCAACCCTTTAAGTATCAGATCATCGCATATGGCTCCATTGCGGCTACACTTTATAAGAACAACTTTGGCCTCCGAAGCCAGGCCTCGGTATTTGCCACCCGAAAGTGAGCCATTTCCGCAGGCACTTACCGAAGTCATCATACCGTGCCAGTTCCAATTGTTGCGGTTCTTATGCGGACTTAAATCGGTAGTATCTCCCCCCAAATCTACGTAGGCAACTATGCGATCGCCCAAATCGGGATGGGGATAAAAACCGGAATCTAAAAAGGCTATGGTCACTCCGCGCCCTCGGGCGTTAACATCCGCCTTAAGCCTCTCCTGCGTGCTGGGAACCGCATATTTACTAAAATCCACCAGCGGTTTTTCACAATCTTTAGCTAACATATCACCTTTTTTGATCCTACCAACAAACCTTCGAGTCGTTCCCCTCCCTGTTGAACTGTTTATCCAATCCTCAAACCTTGCCGAGAGGCAGGCTTTTTCAAAAGAGACAAGCTTTTCCTGCTAAACAGCGGGCGCTCAACACTTTTCGCCCAAAATATACACACCAAAACAAAAAAGCGAACCGCTACCAATAAAGGTCAAGCGATTCGCTCTAGCCGGCAATTTATATTCCCAGTTATTCATCCTCTGCAGAAGACATATGGCTCTCTTTTGTAAATGAAAGCAGGAATATCATCAAGGCTAAAATCAAATAGCCTAAAGAGAATTGGTAAGGCACGGCTTGCAGGACGGCACTAGGAAGATTCCAAGGCAGGTACATAAACCCAGCCGGATTAACCGAATGAATCACACCAAAGAAGGAAAGCAGAGCCAAAATAACCAGAATGACCGAAGAGTGCCTGAGCTTTTTGTCGATCATAAAGGAGAAGAAGGCTCCCCATAGCATGGCCGTCAAAATAAAGCCGTTACCCAAGGCCGGAACGATCAGTTTTTCGTTCAAGTAGCGCTCAGGATGGGCTGCTAAATCGCTTACCAAAGTATCAAAAACACCTGGATCGCTGTAGTTACCCTTAATAGCCATTAAGCGAGCAATATTGGGAATAAAAGCGAAGGTGACAGCCGGATAATAGACTGGAGAACAACTGGCAAAGGCCTGCACGGCAATTTCTATGCCTACAAAGCAAATAGTTGGCGCTAAAGCCGCGGTAGGAATAGCATCAACCACAAACTGCATAATACCGAGCATACCACACAGCCCCACAAATATGCCGGTAAACAGAGTGTAACCAGCTCGGCTGCCCATCTTCTTGTAAGCTGGCTGTCCTAAATAAGCGGTGGTCTGAGCTACACTTCCGCATAATCCAGAGATAATTGTAGAGAAAGCATCAATTAAGAGAATCTGATTGGTCTTATAATCATCACCAGCCAAGCGAGCGCTCTCGGTGACGTTAATGCCACCTACCACAACCAAAATAGCAAAGGGGATGATAACCGGCAGATAGTTGGCAGCGTCGGCTGCGCCGTTAATAAAGCCCAAAGTGGGCAGAGGAAGACAGAACCTGGCGCCGTTAAAGTGGGGCCACTGGAACTCCTGTCCGGCTAAACCCAACGGTCCCAAAATATAATAGACTATGGTTCCTACCACGATAGCGGTTAAAATGCCCGGCAAGCTGAAAGGCAATTTGATCTTGGCAACCATGTTGTAGAAAACAATGCCCAGAGCTATCAAACCTACAATAGGAGCATTCATAATCTCCAGGACAGGCACCACAGCCAACAAGGCCAAACCAACACCGGCCAAAGAGCCCATCAGTCCCGCCTGAGGTATAACCTTGCTGAGCCAGTTGCCAAAGAACGAGCAAACAACCTTAAATAAGCCACAATAGACCATAGAAGCCATGCCCACATACCAGGTCTTCATAGTGGCTTCATCCACGGAAAGACCGGAATTTTTGTAGGCAATAAAGGCCGGACCTAGGATACTGAAGGCTATACCTATGGTGGAAGGGGTATCGATCCCTAAAGGCATAGCGGTAATGTCCTTCTGCTGGAGCTTAGCTTGCCTAAAAGCCAGCCAGGTAAAGGCCATATCTCCCAACAACACACCGAAAGCGGTACCGGGGAAGATCTTGCCATAGACCACGCTATCGGACATGCCAAAGATATTTGTCAAAATGACTGCTAGAAATGCCAATGTGGTGATGTTATCAAACATCACGCCGAAGAAACCGTTTAAGTCGCCAAAAACCAACCAATTATAGCGAAATTGGCCATCGTTTTTGACTGCTGCCTCCTCACCCATAGAACCTCACTCCACATTTCTCTGATAATTGCCACTCCCCACGCCCAAAGACAGGGGATTCTTGAGAAGTTTCTCCGATAAACATGGGAACAAACCAAGAGTCCCTCGGAGTTCAACACGGCTCGAGTGAATTCCCCCAAAGAAGAATTCCCCCCGCCATTCCAAAACCAGAAAGGCGGGGGGAATCTACCTATAAAGTCCACGGATCAGGCTTCAAAAATCGAAGCCGATCTGATCATATTCACAAGAAGCATCAGCCCGAAAAAGCTAAGACTAAGACTTCTTGCGCATGCCCTTCACCCTGCGGCGAGGACGGGCTGAAGCGTATCCAGCAGGGGCCCCACTGTCGACCGGGGCCTTCTGGCCGGAAGCCTCTTCTGGAGCTCCCCCCTCACTTTGGGCCGAACCAACCTGACCTTCAGCGCCAGAATCAGAAGGCTCTACTTTGCGTGGAGCAGGACGATTGCGCACCGGCCTACGAGAATTTCCGGAACTCTTGATATTAGAAGCAGGCTTTCTAGCACTCTCTTCAGCCTCAAGGCGGAGCTCCTCCTCACGGCGCAGGTCACGCTGCTTAGCGTAAGCATCACAGTCTACCACCAACGGAGCGGAGACACAGATGGAAGAATAACCACCGGTGATGATTCCCACAATCAAGGCATAGGCAAAACTCTGCAGACTTTCACCACCCATGTAGTACAGGCACAGACACACGACCAAAGTGGTCAAAGAGCTGTTCACTGAACGGGTCATGGTCTCGCAGACTGCTCGGTTAGTCAGTTGCTCGAAGGTGCCATCTTCATCGTTATGCATATGCTCACGGATACGGTCAAAGATAACCACAGTATCCATCAGCGAATAGCTGGTAATGGTTAGCAGAGCAGCTACGAAATTAGAGTCAACCGGGAAGCCAGCCCAGGCATAAAGGCCGACCATAATTATAGAGTCATGCAGAACTGCAACTACAGCCGAAGCACCGAAACGCAACTGGTTGCCGAAGCGGAAGGTGATGTAGATCAGCTGCAAGATGCAGGCGATCATAAGAGCCTTTATGGCTCCAGTTTTCAACTCGTTGGACATGGTAGGGCCAACACTAGTTTCGGAGATATTCTCCAACTTACCAACATTGATGCCCTTTTCCAGCATTGCACGAATTTCATTAGCCTGCTCGGGAGTGAGCCCTACCTCTTTGGTACTGGCATCGCTGCGCACACGCACCAAAATTTTCTGGTAGGGAGGAAGATCGTTGCTGGGATCATCATCTCCATCCGGAATGGGATTAATAAGCGAATCTCCCAATTGCACGGTGACATCAAAATCCGGATACTTGGACTTGACCATATCGACAATTTCTGCCGGAGTAACGGTCACCATCTTGGGAGCTCCAAGTTCCAGAATAGTTCCACCCGTGAAGTCTAGGCCGTAATTGAGCCCCTTGCCGAAAATGCCTGCCAAACAGAAGAGTAGCATGCAAGAGGTAAAGATATAATAAAATTTACGGTGGCCGATAATATCGCGGTGATTGCGCCTAAACCCTTGGGCCCAGATGATCACAGCAGCCACAATGACGACCCACACGGCTAAGGATATCGCATCCGAAGTAGTTACATTAAGTATACTCACTGCTTTTGCCCTCTCCTATTCGCCATATAATTTTCTTTGCGAGTCGAGCTTTAAGAAATCGGTCACAAAGTAAAGAAGCTGACGCGTCACCCAAATAGCAGTGACGAGACTTAAAATAGTACCTATAGCCAACGTAATACCGAAACCCTTCACACTGGAAGCACCGAACCAGAAGAGGATCAATGCACCCAAAATAGTAGAGACGTGGCCATCGATAATGGAAGAGAAAGCACGCTCAAAGCCCGAATCCAACGAGCTCTTGACGGAACGCCCCTCCCACAGTTCCTCTTTAATGCGTTCAAACTGCAACACGTTAGCATCCACAGCCATACCTATGGATAGTACCACACCGGCAATACCAGGCAGAGTCAACACAAACTCCAGACCGGGAATAACCATAGTTCCTATCACCCAAACGCCGTAAATGACCAGAGCCAACGAAGCCACCAAGCCGGGCAGACGATAGTAGCAGATCATGTAAATGATAACAACTATAAGTCCGAGAATGCCAGCGGCTAACGAAGTCTTCAAGGATTGCTCACCCAAGGTAGGACTCACCGTGTAAGCTTCCATAATCTCGACGTTTACGCTCAACGCGCCAGAATTCAGGATATTGCAGAGATCATTGGCCTCTTTCATTGTGAAGTGTCCAGTGATCTGGCCGTTTCCGCCGGTAATAGGAGTCTGCACCACCGGCTCACTGTACAGTTCGTTATCGAAGAAAATACCCAGTGGTTTACCCTTCATGCGGGTGGTGATCTCACCGAACATGCGGGCGCCCTCTTTATTTAGGGTGAACTCGACGCACCAGGCATCTTCGCCCACACCCGAGCGTCCAACGTTCGCATGATCCAGGTAGCTACCATCCAGAACAGTTTTGTATTGAGCTGTCTGAGTGACGGGATCGAAGACCTTCTCTTTGAACTCTAAGCGCCCGGTCTTTTTGACCAGATTTTTGGCCTGTTCCAAATTAGTATTGTCGGGAATTTCGATAATAATGCGATCCGTACCAGCAGACGAGATCAAAACTTCCGAAGTACCAGCAGAATTTAAACGCTTCGTAAAAACCTGGATACTACGGTCTAATACCGCCTGATCTATCTTCTTGACTTCATGGGTCTGGGGATCTTCGACCGGCGTAAGCTGCAGGGTAATGTGCGTACCGCTACGCAGATCGAGACCTAGCTTCAGCTTGAGGCGATCTTCCTCTTTAACACCGAAGAAACCGTACAAGATAGCCGCCGTAATCAAAAAGATAATGACCAGATTGATGAGAACCTTGGTTGATTTGTTCACGACATCATTCCTCTTACCATTGCGACATTCGCCTTGGGCTCCAAAAAACAATATTTCAAAGGCACCGCTAAGGCCTGATAAACCTTTCTTTCAATCTCCTTACGGCATGCCACACCTTTGCAAAAGGCACAAAAAAAACGCCCCTCCCGCAAGCACGCCAAAAATGAGGCTTAATTCTAATCAACCAATTCTTTTCCTTCTCCAATGCTTTGTGTTATAATCCCCCTGTTGCTTATTGAGGAGTTAATCGTGGAATGACCGAACAAACCTTGCGGGACTTAGTTTACAATTTAAAACATACCCGCGCTTTCAGGGCTTTAATCTGCAATCTCTCAGCACTGGATCTTGGCAACTGTACCGAGGAACTTTTAAGTCATGTAGATGTACACCTGGCCTATAGCCGCTTCCAAGAAGCGGATATCCTCCTGCGTTTAGCCCACCGTTTAGCCTCAAGGGCTCAAGATCCGGAACTAATTAAAAAGATCAATCGTAAGCGCAACACCTGGTTGGAAGCTCAGAATATGCATTGGCAAAGTGCCAAGCGGATGCGACGCATCTATGCTAACAGAAGCAAAAATGCACTCAATCAGGAGCAGGATCGAGCAGAGCTGGGTAGCCTGCTCATAGACATAACCTTAGCCTTATCTCACGCAGGAAAGCCAGGGTTGGCGGCCATAGCCGCCCA
>OMRK01000156.1 GCA_900313515.1 uncultured bacterium
CGATCGGACTTCTCACCCTTATCCGCTTTGGGCTCAGCCGACGGAATTCCAAAATCGGGAACAGGGATCTTAACCGCGCCTGTTTTAACCTTTTCAGGCACGCTGACCGCAGTGGCTCCGGCCGCCTCTACAGGTTCAGTCTCTTCAGCCTGAAAACCCGAATAAGCTGGAACGGCCACAGAATCTGGTGCTGCCACACTAGTCTCCTGCAGGGCCTGACGCAAAGCCGGACCAGGAGCCGGCATTGACGGAGGCTGCACGGGTTCCGTTGTAGGCTCAGGAGTGGGAGCAGACATTTCGGTATATCCGCTTTCCCCTCCAGACGGCTCCTGACGAGCGTAATCGTTAAATTGCGATTCATAAGAAGCAACAGAAGTCCGGAAAGCGGCCTCTCCCCCTATGGTAACCACTCCACCCCTGCGACTGGAGGCCTTTCTCTGTTCATTCTGGCGAGCCACGTCGGCATTGTAAGCGGCAGCAGAGTTTACAATTACTGGACGACCACTGGAACGGTGAGACACGGGCGAACGTCCCCGTGAACTAGGCATGGCTGCCCGACTGCGCGGCATAACCATACCCTGACCCGGGCCTACCTGCTGGGCAGGTTCACCAGCGACAGGTCTGCTCGCCTGCTCAGCGCCCGAAGAAGTCGGCGCCTGCGGCTCATTTGCCGAATTATGCTCGATGGGCAGATGCCTGTGAGGCGAAGGCAAACGCTTATCGCCACCAACCCCAGATGGCTGAGAAGCCGGAGCCCCTTGCGTTCCCCCGGCCTTAGCGTTACCAAAACGCGCCGATGAAGGAGCTGGCAAACGGGAAGGAGTCTTCTGTCCGGCAAGTTTATCCAAACCGGGCGCAGGCACACCGGCAATCGCGGTTCCTGAATCGCTGATTTCCTTCTTTAAACAGATCTCAAAACTATCGATAAGATCGGCAATGCTCAGGAAACGATCATCTGGACGCTTGCGCAGACAACGCAACACAATCGTTTCCAAAGCAGGGGAGATTGATTTGTTGTAAACTCTGGGAGATGGCGCCGGTTCTTCGGCCACCTTACGGAACATCTCCAAAGGATTACTAGCACTGAAGGGCCAACGCCCGGTAATAAGCTCGAAAAGAATGACCCCCAGAGAATAGATATCGGTACGTGGATCGGTCAACTTGCCTGCAGCCTGCTCAGGGGACACATAAGCGGCTGTACCCATTATCTGACCAACCTCAGTAAGAGAATGCTGACCGGCAAAAAAAGCCAAGCCGAAATCCATCACCTTGACATGGCCAGATTTGTTCACCATAATATTGTCCGGCTTTAGATCGCGATGCACAACACCATTTTCATGGGCATAGCGCACAGCCTCCAACACCTGGCGGAATATCTTCAAACGCTTGCGCAGGTCCTCGCTACCAGGAACCACCTCATACTCAATCATATCGCTCAAGGAGCTACCTTCCACATACTCCATGACGATGAAATGAATATCATCTATCTGACCTATATCGTGAATTTTAACTATGTAAGGACTATCCAACCGAGCTGCTGTCTTAGCTTCACGCAAAAAACGCTCAATGGACTTGGGAGTCATCTTCTTAGGCGGCAGAACCTTTATGGCAACCTGACGCTCTAACACGGGATCCTCGCCACGGTAAACCACGCCCATGCCACCGCGCCCCAACTCTTCAATTACCTTATAACGCCCAATATAAATGGTGCCCATTAAGCAATCAACCTCATGACTATTGTCCCGTCCCCCCCTTACCCGATAAAGGAAAGTTCCCTAACTCTGCCCGGCCCAGCTTTTAACCAAATCGAACGCCTGAGCCCGCGTCAGATTCTCTCGACATGCCCTAACTGCCAAACTCTCCAACCAACCGGAGAACTCTGCCTTACGGCCCATTCCAAACAACTGTTGCAAATCCAGACCGTTCAAAGGAACCACCGGATTAAAGATCCTGCCGCCCTCGAAGCAATCCAACAACAAGGTATCCAAAGCAACAGCTAACCCCTCGAAAGCATCCACCACACCCCGCTTCTCCTCCTTCGAGGCAAGTGGATAAGTGCCTTCTACATCGATACTTTCCATAGTCTTTCCAATCACCCAAGCATTTGCGGCCAACATGGGGAAATAACGTTTTTTATGTACAAAAAGATAAAACTGACCAGGATCCGAATTATGCTTAACTAACTCCAACAGCTCGCGCGTGTTGTTCCTTAACTCTCTCAAAGCGACCGCTTCTTGTCCAGACAACTTCAAATGTGCCGCTAAATCGGCAACGGGTACCGAACTGGCTAACCAACCTATTTTGCAAAGCGCAAACATAGTAAAACCGCCCTTGAGCCGTTTGTCTAACTCACTTTGTAGATACACGCGACTATGCGAAAACGAGGGCCACCCCTCCTGTTTCTCTTGCTCAAAATAACGCAGTCGCTCATGGATAAGAGAGCCATCCTTCATTCCTCCCCACAAATCCCAATCAAGAAAGCCGCAATCCTCCAAAAACGGCCAGTGAGAACTGACAGGGCACTCAAATATCCGCATAAGTTCGGCGCTTATGCGTTCACCAGCAACTTTGGCCAGCATGGGTATTGCAGCTCTGAGCAGTTCTTTCATACCAGACGCCGGCTGCCAGCCTTCGGAGATAATCAAACGCAATGCCCGCAAGACCCGCAGGGGATCTTTCTTAAAACAATCTTGGCCTGCCAAACGAAGCAGCCTATTTTTTAAATCATATATGCTGTTATAAATATCTACAAAACAATCTTGTTCGAGGCTGTACGCTAGAGCATTGATCGTAAAATCGCGATTACTAAGGTCTTCCTCTATGCTGCCACCAAACCTAGTGCAAAAATCCCACTCCTCCCCTCGCTCTTTAAAAACACATCTGTAATAGCCACGCTCTCTGTCCAACGGTACCCAAGTTGCACAATTATCCAGACAAAATTGGCGAGACACAGCTTCCACCGCCCAACGATCATCTGTATCGACCACAATATCCAAATCATGGGGTTCCCGACCTAAAGCCAAGGAACGCCATGCCCCGCCTACCAAAGAGCAGTTCCACTTTCCCAGGCAACTTTTACGGAGCAGTTCAAGCCCATGTTTTACTTTCGCTGAAATCTCTAGTGTCTCCACAACAGCCTCCTGCATTCAGTTTGTCTAGGCCACAATTATATGAAGCAAAACCGCCCCCCTGAAAGGGGGGCGGTGGGATCTAGGCAGGTGTGTTATCACCAGGCCATACAACGCTTACCAAAATTACTTGGCCGTAGCTTCACCGGAACCGGCATGCTGTGACCAGTCCTTGCAACGCTCTAAGAAATCACTTGCCAGTTAACTTGGCCAGTTTGGCGGTTACCGCCTCCAATAACTGCGTGTAAGCGACAGCGAACTTATCCACACCTTCGGTCATCAACACATTGTCAGTTACATCGACCATATCCTGACCGCTCTTGGCAAAAGCCTCCAAAAGCTTATGAGACTCAGCTATAGCTTCAGGAGTCAATGTTTCCTTTACAGTACCATGATCTGAGAAGGCAACTACCGTATTGTCCGGCATGGTATTTACGCAGTTGGGGCCGATCAGATCATCCACATACAAGGTGTCCTTGTAGGCAGGATTCTTAGTGCTGGTACTGGCCCACAAAGGACGCTGCACACTTGCTCCCAGAGCCGCCAACTTTTGCCAGCGCTCTGTGCCAGTTTTTTGCAAGAAAAGCTCATAGGCTAAACATGCGTTGGCCACGGCCAACTTACCGCGCAGATCGCCATACTTTTCCTTTAAGCTAGGATCGGCCGCGTAGGCCTTATCTAAACGCTTATCAGCTTCGGTATCCACACGGCTCACAAAGAAGCTGGCCACCGATCCTATTCCCTCAAGCGGCAAATTGTTAGCTACGCGCCTCTCCAGGCCCCTCATCCAAGCCTCGATAACTTCCCCATAACGCTTCACCGAAAACAGCAGGGTGACATTTACATTAACTCCCTGCGCAATAAGTTCCTCAACTACCGGCAAGCCCTCAACGGTGGCCGGCACCTTAATCATGAGATTAGGGCGAGCGACCTTTTTGACCAGTTCCTGAGCCTGCCTCAAGCTAGCCGCGGTATCGTGGGCCAGCATAGGATTGAGTTCCAAGCTGACAAAACCGTCGGCACCGTTGGATTTTTCGAAAAGTTCCTTAAAAGCATCGCAGGCCGACTGCACATCGGCAATCATAAGCTCCCAGACAATGGCCTCAGGAGCCAGACCTTTCTCAGCCCAAGCCAAGATATCTTCATCGTAAATATCACTTTTAGCAATGGCACTCTGGAAAATGGAGGGATTGGAGGTTTGGCCGCGCACACCGCCTTCGGCAATCAGCTTAGCCAAAGAACCATCGTGGAACATTTCCCGCTTTAAATTGTCCAGCCAGGGACTCACCCCCGCCTTATTGAGCTCCAACAAAAGATTAGACATGATCTATTACCTTTCTTGACAACTTCCCCGCCCAACGAATTCGGTCTGCCCCACCAGTTCTTTTCAAACCAGAAAGCGCAAACGCACCTAGTCTGAACATCCCCAGAAGGCTGTAAACGCACATCGACAGCCCGGGCAAAGCCACGCAGGATCGGGACAATTCCCAACTCCCGGAACAGCCCTAGGCTGTCGACCACCTCAAAGACAGGAACCAGCCAATCCATCCTTAAGCTATCTTTGACATCTGTCCAGAAGCTGAATTCCTGCCCTCTCAACTGCCTACTTACTCACTAAGTGTCTAGCGTGGGCCACCACATTTTCGGCAGTTAAACCGAATTTCTCATACAAAGTCTGATAAGGTGCCGAAGCCCCGAAATGATCTATACCCAAGGCATATCCCTTATCACCCACATACTTGTGCCAACCGAACGTAGAAGCCGCTTCCACAGAAATGCGCGCCGTGACCGCCTGGGGCAAAACTTCTTCCTTGTAAGCAGCATCTTGAGCCTCAAACAGCTCCCAGGAGGGGAAGCTAACCACTCGAACAGGCACGCCCTCGGCCTGCAAAATGTCCCGAGCCTTCAGGGCAATGTGCACCTCCGATCCAGAAGCCATCAAAATGAGCTTAGGCTCAACCTTATCGCCCTCACCATTGACAGCTTCGGCCAAGATGTAAGCCCCGCGCTTCAAACCGGAAACGGCGCCATACTGACTGCGATCTAAAGTTGGCACATTCTGACGAGTCAAAGCCAAACCAACCGGTCCGGTCTCGTGAGCAATAGCCACCTTCCAAGCTTCCGCTGTCTCATTGGCGTCGCATGGACGAATTAAGGTAAAATTGGGTATGATGCGCAAAGAAGCCAGGTGCTCAATAGGTTGGTGCGTAGGACCATCCTCACCCAATCCTATGGAGTCGTGCGTCCAGACATGAATGGCATTCACTCCCATGAGAGCACCTAAACGCACAGAACCACGCATGTAATCGGAGAAGACCAGGAAAGTGGCATCGTAAGCGTGCAAACCACCATGCAGGATCATGCCGTTAACGATAGCGGCCATACCATGCTCTCTTATACCAAAGTGCAGATTGCGCCCCTCGGGGTGTTCCGGACTCTGGAAGGGCGAGCCCTTAATGGCTGTTTTTGTGGACGGTTCCAAGTCAGCCGACCCGCCGATCAGGTTGGGAATACGTTCGGCTAAGGCGTTGATAACTTTACCGGAAGACACACGGGTGGCCAGACCTTTGACATCGGGCTCGAACTCGATAAGCTCCTTATCCCAGCCCTCGGGAAGCTTGTTGTGCATCCAGGCCTCGAACTCTTTGGCCAGCTCGGGATATTCCTGGGCATAGGCGGAGAAAAGCTTGTGCCACTCGGTGTGTTCGGCGGAGCCGCGGGCCTTTACCTTTTGGGATTCGGCGTACACCTCCTCCGGCACGTAGAACTTCTCTGATTCCGGAAGTCCCAAAACCTTCTTGGTGGCAGCAATTTCTTCGTCGCCAAAAGGAGAGCCGTGAGCAGCAGCGGTATCCTGCATTTTCGGAGAAGGATAAGCTATATGAGAACGGATATCGATGAGAGATGGGCGCGGATCTTTCTGAGCTAAAACAATAGCAGCCTTCAGAGCTTCCGTATCGTTCATGTCACTCACAGTTTGAACATGCCAGCCGTAGGCAGCGTAACGGGCAGCTCGTTCCTCGGTAAAGGCTGCCGAAGTGTCGCCTTCTATGGTAATGTGGTTATCATCATAAAAAGCTATCAGCTTACCCAACCCCAAGGTAGCAGCCAAAGAACCGGCCTCGGAAGTAATTCCTTCCATAAGATCGCCATCGGAGCAGATGACGTAGGTAAAGTGATCCATTACAGGATATCCAGGGCGGTTAAAGTGAGCAGCTATGTAACGCTCCGCCAAGGCCATACCAACGGCACTAGCCAATCCCTGTCCCAAGGGACCGGTGGTCATTTCCACACCAACAGTGTGCTTGTATTCGGGATGACCTGGAGTGAGAGAGCCCCACTGACGGAACTGCTTGAGATCATCTAAGGAAAGGGCGTAACCACTCAGATGCAACAGGCTGTAAATGAGCATTGAGGCATGGCCGCAAGAAAGTATGAAGCGATCGCGGTTAGGCCACTGCGGCTCTTGAGGATCATGACGCATAACATGGCTAAAAAGGGTCCAACCCAAAGGAGCCAGAGCCATAGCCGCTCCAGGATGGCCGGAACGAGCAGCTTGCGGCCCGTCCATAGCCAGACCACGGATAGTGTCAATGCAAAGCTTGTCAGCAGTTAAATTATTGGTAGCCAAGAAAGGAATCTCCTTAAATTTAATCTAGTCATCCCCCGCCCCGACTCTAGGCATATCCATAAAATGAGGGCTTTAATTTGCACATGCGGCCGTTTTTTTCCTGCCCACAGCAAAGGTCAGGTGGCTTTTTAGGCGTGTACTTTTGGGGGAACTTTAAGTCTGCCAGCTGGAAAAAGCACAATGCGCAGGAGAAGTAAAAAGCGTTAAAAAGCTTCTCCGGGTGATTCGTCAACTTAACGCCAGAGAGATAGAGCGCATCTATCACCTTTATACACTAGAAACCTTCCCCGCCGAAGAACTAGAGCCGTGGGAGAGAATACTGCCGTTATGCCAGCAGGAACGCTTTACTGGGTTCGGCTTCTTTCACAATGAAGAGTTGGCCGCCTACGCCCTCTTGAGCTTTTCTAGGCATAGCTTGATCTTGCTAGATCTCTTAGAAACCCTGCCTAGTCTGCGCGGCCAGGGATACGGCTCGCGTCTTGTGCAGTTTGTAAAAGAGCATTATTCCGGGCAACCCGTATTCATAGAGGTGGAAGATCCGGCCCATGCACGGTGCGAAGCCGAAAAAAATGCCCGCCAAAGGCGGGTTGCCTTTTACCAAAGACTCGGCGCTTGTCCCAGCGGGCTCCAGGCCAACCTGGGTGGTTTTATCATGCTACTTTTGGTTCTCAACTGTTCGCCAAATTCTTTAGATTTGCCCTACGTGAAAAAAGAGCTCTCCGACCACTACGCAGACATTTACGGACCTAAAGCATTTATTATCTGAGTCTGACAAGTTTACGGTGACGGTAATCAATTAGACAGGAAAAGACCGGGCAGTCGGCACTGTACAAACCAGCTTGCCGACCGCTCCCCCCCTGTATGGGAAGAGCTACTCTATGGTCTCTAGTACGATATTTTTATTGGTGTATATACAAATATCGGCAGCAATTTCGATGGCCTTTTTGGCAACGACATCGGCGGGGAGATCGGTATTCTCCAGAAGCGCCCTAGCGGCGGCGGTGGCGTAAGGAGCTCCCGAACCTATGCCGGCCACATCGTAGTCGGGTTCCAGTATGTCGCCATTTCCGGAGAGTATGAGTATATTTTCCTTATCGGCCACGATCATCATGGCGTTCAATTTGCGCAGAACCTTATCACCACGCCAACCACGAGCCAGCTCCACAGCCGCCCGACGTAAATTCCCGGAAAAAGCCTCCAAGCTAGCCTCAAATCTTTCAAACAAAGTAATACCATCGGCAGCTGATCCGGCGAAACCGCCCAAGATCTTGCCATCGCTCATGGTTCTTACCTTATGCGCCGTATTTTTCATAATGGTGTTCTGCAATGTTACCTGGCCATCTCCGGCTATGGCTACTTTACCATTTTTGCGCACACAAACTATAGTTGTTGCCTTCATAACCTACCACAAAATCGATGTCCCTTCAGCCTAAAGCGAAAGAATCGACTCTCCTTTCTTGTGCAAAACCTGTCAGATATTCCAGCAAACCATGCTTTCCGTTGAGTACAATCAGAACGCTTCCCAGTTATGGCCCCTATACTTTACCAAACTCTTAAAAACGATAGTTCCGACCTATGTACTCAAAACTAACCACTCAATCATAAAAATCTTGACCAGAACTAAGAGTCCAATAGGATCTGGATCAGCTCTTTATCGGTCTGGGACATGCCCACCCGGCCGATATATCCCACGGAACTTATAGTTTCATCAGCGCCTTCCTGAATTATGCCCGTGTGGGCCTGATAATAAGCTCCGTTCATCACCATATAATGAGACATGATGGCCGCATCAAGGCTGGTAGCTATCTTGGCAGCACAACTCACCTTGGCTCCATCACAGAGAATGCCGGGAATATTGGCCATGGTGTTGTCAATAGTAGCGGCTAACATATCCAGAGTGCCTCCATTAATGTAAGTTAAGGCTACTCCGGCAGAGCATGAGGCGGAGACTGCACCACAGAAGGCCGACAGGCAACCGATGAAATTTTTCTGGTAGATAGTTAGTAAATTAGAAAAAACCAGAGCTCTGTAAAGTTTGTCGCGAGAAATATTGTTTTCGCGTGCATAAACGATAACCGGCACTGAACAAGCTAACCCCTGATTGCCGCTACCCGAATTGATCACCACCGGCATTTCACAGCCACCCATACGGGCCTCAGAGGCAGCCGCTGTATAAGCCTTCATGCGCGAAGTCACACCTTCTGGGTATGATTTCTTGATTACTCGTCCCAGACCTACCCCAAAATTACCGGCCATACCCTCATAGGCGATATCCATATTACAACGGATTTGGTCCTCAATTAAGGATTTCACATCATCCAGATTGACCGCGTCAGCGAATTCCTTAATGTCGGGCAGATTTAGTAAGGACCTGTCGGCAGGGTTTTCCGCACTATATTCTCCGGCATCCTCCTTATGGAAAACAACCTGGCCATCCCTGATGATATCGGTTATGTTTAAGTGAGAATAACGGATCTCCAGGCTGGCTGAATGCTCATCGGTCTGAGCCTCAACAATAATATGCAACGGAATATCTGAGGCCAAATGTTCAACCTTGCAAGTGCCAGCTTTGACTTGCTCACGCATAAGGCGGCGAGCCTCCTCACCGACCTCCTGCAGCACGTCCATATTAGCCTGAACACAACCGCCGAAAATACCCAGCCAAACTGCCGTGGCAATGCCGGTCATACCGCCAGAGTTGGGAATGACTACACAACGCACATTTTTAAGCATATTACCGCTGCACTTGGCTACAACACGCCTGGGCACCCCCCCCAAAACTTCCCTAATTTTAGCTCCGGCAAAGGCTAAAGCTATGGGCTCGGTGCAACCCATGGCTTCCACCAGTTCCTCCTTGAGGATTTCAACATATTCACGATACGTCTTATCGTCAACCATACTCTGCCTGTAGCCTCCTTGCGAATAGAAACAGCGGGGCCGGTCAAGCGTAAACGCTAAAAATCCCAGAAGAACTCTATAATGTCACCCGCCAAGTCCCAAGCATTGCTACCTCCGAATATGGATCCCGCACCTTGAGCAATTGTCTCAGCGGCTTTACTGCCGGCAGCTAAAAGAGAGTCTAGCTTAGAGCGCTCCTTGTCCTGCATGGTGATGACGATGTAAGGCCGCACAGCAAAACCAGCCGAAGAATCGAATTCTTTAATGTGCCCATCAAAATCGACACCTAAAAAACCACCGATTCCTTCTCCTGCAACATTGCGCAATCCCCAACGACAAATCTGGCGACCATTGCTATCGGCAATCGTTTTCACCCCATTGCTTATAGCATAAGGAGAAGCCTCCACGACCCACTCTTCTCGCCTGGGGAAATAGTGTTCCAGCTCGCTATCAGAAAAAAGAACCACCTTATCCTTAACGGTACCACTCGCCCCGCTCACGCTGCAAGCAACTATACGCGCACTTTCTTTGGCGCTGAAGGCCTTGGATACAAAGTCATTATTCAGGACCCGCCGTACCCCAGATCCTTCCCAGCCAGTATAGACTCCAGAGCGTTCCTGCGGGAATATCTGTATTCCGTAATGAGTGGCCAATATAGCGAACTTCTTCTCCAACTTGATAATATCCCAAACCAATTTTTTGCGGTTATCTCCCGCAATATCGAAGGGGTAATGTCCAAAGCTCATAAGCGGCAGTAACTCACCCTTATTGGTATGACGCAGGTTCACTACCGCCACATGGGAGCTGGAAGCGGGAACCTCCTCATGGCTTTGGGAAACACTTGGAGAACTGGGCAGATCATCCTCGGAAATTACCGGCACTACCCTGCCGCCGATTCTTCTGCTTCCGGACATACTCAATTTCTTAATCTCCTTAGCTCTTCATGCCGATAAAATAAAAAAACTCCGCGAGAGTTCGCCCCAAAGCGAGCCTTTTCCCTCTGACCAAAAGCAACAAAGGGGCAAGGAAAATTTGATGGGTATGTAAAATCTAGTGTCCCGTTTTTATCGTCAAGAAGCCACAAAAAAAAGGCGACAGAGAGGAAGGCTGAGTAGGCAGTGGAGCTTAAACGCGGTTTTAGGGATAAACTGGAAAAATATGTCGATTTGGCTGATGTGGTCGAAATAGATATGACTACCACTGGAGCAGCGGTCTACGATTACAGTTGCTTCGGTTTGGACAGTAACGAAAAGCTTTCCGACGACCGCTACATGATCTTTTACAATCAAACGGAGTCGCCTAACCGGGAATTGAGCTACTCCGCTCTTGATGAACATTCGGCCCGTTTCCTGCTGCGGCTAAATAAGCTCCCTCAGACTATTAATAAGCTAGCTTTTACCGTAAGTATCGATGGTGATGGAACCATGGGTAAGATTAGCACCCATGAAATCAAAATAAAGCAGAGGGGACAGACGGTAGCCGTCCTATCCCTCAATGGCAGTGATTTTACCCAAGAAAAGGCCATTATCTCTCTGGAGATATACCGTAAGCAGGTGTGGCGCCTGGCCGCAGTAGCCAGCGGCTTCAACGGAGGTCTGGGTGATCTGCTTAGAAATTATGGCGGTGAGGAAGAAAGCAGTAAAGAAACTGAGCCAATCCCGACCCCACCCCGTTCTGAGAGTCGCTCGCCCGAAAACAGCCGAGCTTCCAGTCCGAATGGTAACGTTCCCAGCTCGCCTGTTGTTTCAAGACCAACCTCTTCCGTCGAGGCCGACATGGCCCAGGCCGTTAGATCGTTCCAAAATTATGTTAGCCGCAATGGCCTGCAAGGCTGCATTGCCAAGGTGGCCTTGGTTGTAGAGATGTCCAGTCAAATGGCTCCCTTGTATGAAGACGGAACCATTCAAGAAATTGTTAACAAGATTATTCCTCTGGCTCTGCAGTTCGACGATAATGGGAAACTGGAATTTTGGTATTATGCTGGTTGGGCAAAAAAAATGAGTCCGCTAACCAAAAACAATTATACCCAAGCAGTTCCTCAAGACTGGGGCAGTCTGATGTGGTCTATGGGCAAGGACACCCACTCTGAGGCCCTGGTTATCAGTAGCGTGATGACTGAGTACATAAACACTGATCTTCCAGTCTACGTGATTTTTATAACTGGCGGCAACATCCCGATCCAGTACGAAGCCAGCGTGGAACAGATGCTCCGAGGAGCCTCCCTGCGCCCCATCTATTGGCAGTTTATCGGTACCAACGGCTGCAACTATGAACTTTTGGATAGGCTGAATAACCTCACCGATCGTCCAGTCAACAATACGAACTTCTTCACGGTAGGCAACTTTAAACAGGTTTCCAACGAAGCACTTTACGATCTTATGCTTAAGGAATTCTCCAGTTGGCTCAGGGAGGCCAAAGCTAACGGAATAGTAAGGTAAAGGAATGGTTTTGGAACGTTATGAAAAGCATGCAACGCGGTTTTCGCGCGAAACTGGAAGATTCAGGGTTTAATGTTAATCAAACCGTAGAAGTGAGGATGGCCATGGACGGTTATTCCGTCTACGATTTCTGTTGCTTCGGCGTCGACATTAACGAAAAGCTTTCCGATGACCGCTACATGATCTTTTACAACCAAGTCCGCTCTCCCAAAGGCGAAATCAGCTATGAAGCTCAGAGCAACTCGGATAAGTTTGCCATAAACTTAGCAGCCCTGCCCAATAATATCAACAAGCTTGTTTTTACGGTGAGCATAGATGGACGCGGCACTATGGGCGAAATTAATAGCCACTCCCTTCAGATAGCTCAAAATAATACCCCACAGTTGGAGTTGCGATTCACGGGAGCAGATTTTAAGCAAGAGAAGGCCATAACTAGCACAGAAATTTACAGAAAAGGCGTTTGGCGCGTCAGTGCTGTAGCCAGTGGCTTCAACGGTGGTTTGGATGCTTTGCTCTCTCACTATGGCGGCCAAGCAACCGAAGCTCCGGCTCCTTCTGCGCCAGCCGGACCACGCAGTTCATCTCCCCGTCCACCCCAGGCTCCGAGCGTAAACCGAACCGCCCAGCCAGTCCCTGACAGTTTCGTTTCAAATCAGCCGCCAGCCCAATCCAGCCGCCCAGCTCCCGGTCCAAATGCGGGTGCAGCGAGCGATCCTTTCGTATTAGTTGGCTCAGGCAACAGTCAGGCCAGCCCTAGTGGTTCCTACGGTACTCCCGGTTATCAGAGCAATCCGCCCTACAATCCTCCAGCATTTAGACCGCAAGCTGATTCATACAACACCCCTTCTTGCTCTCCAGTTGTCCAGGTGAACCCCGGGCATGCTTCGTTGGAGACAAAATTCCAGCACAGTGCTCCCAAACTGCTGTCTTTGGTGCCACACTTGGAAGCCGCCGTAAACCGTTTCCAACTGTCCGGATGTAGAGCTAAAGTTTGCTTGATCATGTCGGCTGCTGCCACCATGACTCCCCTTTACCGCGACGACACTTTGGCCGATGTCTGTAAACGTATGTTACCATTGGCAGTGCAGTTTACGGATAATGGAGAGATGGACTGCTGGTACTACAGTGCTCTGAGCAAACGAATGGATCCAATTACCATGCGTAACTATGAAAAGGCCGTGCCTGGCTATTGGCCGGCCCTGATGGGCATGCTTGGAGTGATAGGTTACGAGCCCAAGGTTATGCAGAAAGTGCTGGACGAATACCGCTACAGCACTACTCCAACCCTGGTAATTATGGTGACTAACAGCAGCACAAATCAAGCGGCCAAAGTCCAGGAGATTATCATAGATTCGTCCAGGACTCCAGTTTTCTGGCAGTTCATCGGAATAGGCGGTACAAAGTATGGAGTGCTCGACAGTGTAGAAACCATGGCAGGCCGTGAATCCAACAACGCCAGCTTACTGCCAGTCGTCGATTTTAAACGCTTAGATACCAGTGAACTTTACAACAGGATACTTGAAAAATTCTCTCTTTGGCTTGGGGAAGTTAAAGCCAAGGGCATATTACGTTAAGCAATATCCAGCTGAGTGGTGAATGTATGAGGGAAATTCAGCGCGGTTTTAGAGACAGCTTAGAAAGCTATCTAAATGTACAGCAGAACATCGAGGTGGAGTTGAGCATATCCGGCCCCTCCATTTACGATTTCTGTTGTTTTGGCTTAGATCGACAGGAAAAGCTTTCCGACGATCGCTATATGATCTTCTATAACCAGTTGAGATCACCCAAAGAAGAGATTCGTTGCGTAATTAACAGAAATTACGCAACATTTACCATAAATTTATCTGCCCTGCCGCCAAGTATCGATAAGTTAGTATTCACTGGTAGTATCGACGGCAGTGGTGTTATGTCCAACATAAATAAGCACACTGCTAAAATAAAGCAAAATCAGCAGACTCTCATTACCATGACTCTTGTGGGGCGAGATTTCCGCTTGGAAAGAGCCATCAACTCCATAGAAATTTACCGAAAGAACGGCTGGCGGATAAGAGCTGTAGCCAGTGGCTTTAATGGTGGCTTGAAAGAACTTCTGCATTTGTATGGCGGTGTGGAAGCAGAAGAAAACCACCCATCGCCATCCGGGAATAGGCCGAATCTTAGTAGTCGGCCGCCGGCAAACCAGCCGTCTGCTACGCCTGCCCAGGCCCACAGTTCTTCCCCCTCCCGGCCACAGACACCAGCTTATAGACCTGCTCCCCAACCGCAGCAGACTCAGGCTTACCGACCTTCGCAGTCACGTTCGGTCCAGCCCACTGCAACCGCTCCCGC
>OMRK01000063.1 GCA_900313515.1 uncultured bacterium
CACACCAGCACCGGCGCCAACTCCTGCGCCCGCGCCCACACCCGCTTGGCAAGCACCCGCACCAGCACCCACTCCTGCGCCCGCGCCCACGCCCGCCTGGCAAGCACCCACACCAGCACCGGCGCCAACTCCTGCGCCCGCGCCTACGCCCGCCTGGCAAGCACCCGCACCAGCACCCACTCCTGCACCCGCGCCTAGAGCCGCTCAACCATCAGCCAATGCTCCCAGGCCGCGACCAGCTGCCCCACCTTACGCCTATTTCCAGGATGAACAGAGCGGCTGGAAGTTCCCCTTGGTATCCGATTCCACGCTTTTGGGCCGTGAAGCTGGCAGTGTCGCTGACGGTGTGAAGATAGACTTTGCCGCCCTCCCAGGCGGGGCTACCGTTTCGAAAAAGCATGCCATGTTGCGCCGCGATTCTACAGGAGTCTTCTTGGAAGATATCGGAAGTGGTAACGGCACATTCGTAAACGAAGAGCGGCTCCCCCAGGGTGTACAACGCCAACTGGTTCAAGGAGATCACGTACGTTTAGGAGCAGTGCGCTTGGTCTTCTCTGGCGTCTAAGAAGGAGCCTATTTCTGAGTGCAGAACGGCCCGGAACAAGCTGAGCTTGCGCTAAGCGCGAGCCCGGTGGAGATCGGAAAACGACTGAGTCTAAGCTGAACGTAGCCAGTCTTAAATCTGGGAACGGGCTGGGACCAAGCCAAACACAAACCCAACGTAGATTGGGAGAGCGATCCGATCTTAGGCCGGGCACGTTCCCGACATAAATCGGGAAAAGCTAGGCTTGCGCCGGGCAAAAACAGGCAGAGACAGAAACATTTTAGGCAAAGTTTAACAGGAATCGCTTTAAAGATGAGTTTTTTTGATAATTACCCCATCAATTCTTCTTTGCTCGAGTGGGCAAAGCAGGCCGAGCTGACCACCCTTCCGCAGGTTTTCAAAAATTCGGTGGAGAAATACGGCAACCGCCCCTATTTGGGTAGCTGCGACGGCAAGCAGTTCAAGTTCAAAACTTACAACGAAGTCTACGAAGAAATTCTGACCTTTGCCTCGGCACTTCTGGAACTGAAAATTAAGCGCTACGAGCGAGTAGCCAATTTCTCTGTCAACCGGGTAGAATGGCCAGTAGTCGATTTTGGTACGGTCTTTGCCGGTGGTGTGCATGTCCCTATGTATCCCACCTTAAGTGCCGATGAAATGGCCTATATCGTCAACGACTGCGAAGCTCGTTTCGTAGCCGCCTCTGGCCGAGAGCATGTAAAGAAGATCATCGAAAGTATCAATAAGGGGCTTCTGCCCCGTGTGGAACACATCATCTCCATGGATAAGTTCGAACTGGGCGAGGGCGAGCTAAAGAGCGACAAAGTTCGCCTGTGGAGCTGGCAGGAGTTCATGGCGATGGGTGCCGACACTTTGGAAGTCCATAAAACTAACATCGAACACCTGTGCGATGCCACAGAGACATCCGATATCTGCAGCTTCGTCTACACCTCCGGCACCACCGGCCAACCCAAGGGTGCCATGCTAATGAACGGGAATTTCGTCTCTCAGGCGGCCCTCCTCTCCCCCTTGGTGGAGCTCAATCAAGAAGATGTCGAACTCTCCTTTCTTCCCCTTTCCCACGTATTCGAGCGCGTCTGCTACTATGCCCTCACCTACAGAGGTAGCTCAATAGGTTACACCCGGGGCATAAGGTTTGTGCCAGCCGATCTAAAGATTCTGCGTCCCACGCTCGTCCCCAGTGTGCCACGCCTCTTTGAAAAGATCTTTGCCAAGATTGTCGCCCAATCCGGTGGAGGCTGGAAAGATAAGGTCTTCAATCGGGCCATTAAAACCGGTCGGGCTTACCGGGAAGCGGCTAAACGCGGCAAGATTCCCTTCCTGCTCAAGAGTGAGTTTGCAGTTTACAATGCCACCGTTTTTGCCAAGATCCGTAAGGCTACCGGCGGCCGAGTCCGCTACTTTATCTCCGGCGGCGCCTCCGCCCGAGTCGATATAATCGATTTCTTCTTAGATGCCAGTTTAATCATTCTGGAAGGTTACGGCCTGACTGAAACTAGCCCGGTGATCTGTTTGAATCTCCCCCAAAACATCAACCCTGGCACGGTAGGCGAAGCCATTCCCGGCTTAGATGTTAAGTTAACCGAAGATGGTGAGCTGTGTGTAAAAGGCCCCAATGTCATGCGCGGCTACTTCAAGTTAGCCCAAGCCACCGCCGAGGTGTTCGATCGAGATGGTTATTTCCATACCGGTGACATTGCCGAATATAATCCAGAGACCAAGTGCTACACCATAACCGACCGCAAGAAAGAGATTATTGTTCTTTCCAATGGTAAAAATGTGGCACCAGCACCCCTAGAGAACGCCATTAAGGCTAGCCCATACATTGAGCAGGTGGTGGTTGTGGGCAACAATCGCAGTTCTGTAGGCGCCCTGGTTGTGCCTAATTTTGAGAAGCTAGAGGCCTGGGCTGCCCAGGAGGGCCTGCCTACCGAACGTGAAAAGCTTATCAGAGACACTAAGACCGAACGCCTTCTGTTGGACGAAATAGCCAAGAACTGCCAAGAATTTTCCGATTATGAGAAGGTGCACCATATAGCCATTCTGCCCAGAGAGCTTAAGGAAAGTGAAGGTGAAATCACTCCCACTCTCAAGGTTAAAAGACGCATAGTTCGGGATCACTTCGGCGATTTTATCGATCGCCTCTATGCTAGACCCAGCGAGGTTCTCAGTAGCCCTGAGGGGCTCCTCGGCAATATTGAGGAACCCACCAAGCAGTCCGGCGATGGCTCTGCATTAAAGGAAGATGCTCCCACTGATTGAATTCAGGCGGGTTAATAGAAACTTGGAACGAGGAGAAGAACATGGATCAGGCAAAATTGACTAATCAGAAGCTTGACGGCGCCCTGCGTAGCGCTGTGGCTGGCAACGGCACTGAGCCCTTGAAGGTTATCGTGCAAACCAAAGACGGCTTAAAGGATGAGGATCACAAGCTGGTTAAGAGCTTAGGCGGCAAAATCAAAGATGATCTCTTTATTATCAACGCTTACTCAGCCGAGCTCACCCCCAAGGCTATCGGCATGCTCATCCTTTCCGAGCGTGTAGTGCGCGTTTTCCAAGACACCCCTGTTCACATCTAAATAGAAAAATTTTTTTCAGCTCGGGGGCTGCCTTCCTGACTCAGTTGAGCCGGTAGGCGGCTTCTCTACATTTTGTTTCAGTTGGAGTTTGATTCATCTATGAAAAAGCAAGCCGAAGATGATCTTTTCGATAAAATAGTCTCTCTTTGTAAAAGGCGTGGTTTTGTTTATCCTGGTTCCGATATTTACGGCGGATTAGCTAATTGCTGGGATTACGGTCCCTTGGGCTCCCAGCTCAAAAAGAATGTTAAAGACATTTGGTGGCGTAATAACGTTCAAGAGCGTGAAGATATGGTGGGCATTGATGCAGCTATTCTCATGCATCCGCGCACCTGGGAAGCCTCCGGCCACTTGGAGAATTTCACCGACCCTCTGGTAGATTGCCGCAAGTGCAAACAGCGCTTTAGGGCCGACGAGCTCACTCCCGACGCCGTATGCCCCGAGGGCGGCGCCCACGAACTGACTGAGGTGCGCCAATTTAACCTCATGTTCCAAACTCAAATGGGTGTAGTTCAAAATGAGACTTCCCATGTGTTCCTGCGTCCAGAGACGGCCCAGGGTATATTTGTCAACTTTGCCAACGTACAGACCTCCACGCGTCGCAAGTTACCCTTCGGTATTGCCCAGATAGGCAAGTCCTTCCGTAATGAAATCACCCCTCGCCGCTTCACCTTCAGAACTCGAGAATTTGAGCAGATGGAGATCGAGTATTTTGTGCGCCCCGAAGAAGCGGATACCGCCTTCAAGAGCTGGGTGGAATCGCGTTATGCCTGGTACAAGAAGTTAGGCATCAAGCCCGACAAGCTCAGGTTACGCCAGCATGAGCCAGACGAACTGGCCCACTATGCCAAGGGTTGCTTCGATGTGGAATACCTCTTCCCCTGGGGCTGGGGCGAATTGGAGGGCATTGCCAACCGTAGCGATTTCGACTTAAAGCGCCATTCCGAGTATTCCGGCAAGAATCTCAGCTACTTCGATCCCGATACTAACGAACACGTCATTCCCTGGGTGATCGAGCCGTCAGGCGGCGTGGACCGAGCCACTTTTGCCTTCCTGGTAGATGCCTACGACGAAGATACCGCCGTTTCGGCCAAAGGCCAGGAGGAGAAGCGCGTGGTGCTGCACCTCCATCCTAGGTTAGCTCCGGTGCAAGTGGCGGTTCTGCCCTTGTTGAAGAATAAGCCGCAATTGGTGGAGAAGGCCAAAGAGCTGGAAGGAAAACTGCGCCGTCACTTCTTGGTCGATTACGATGATCGTGGTCAGATCGGTAAGCGCTACCGCCGCTACGACGAGATCGGCACTCCCTGCTGCCTGACTGTGGACTTCGACACTTTAGAGGATGAGAGTGTAACCGTCCGAGATCGCGACTCTATGCAACAGGAACGCATCAAAATTGCCGACCTGCGAGCCTACTTAGATGAAAAGTTGTTGATGAATTCTGAAGATTTCTAAAAACAGGCTCCCAGCGCGGAACTGCCCGCGTTCAAGCCGGATGTTCTAGTAATGTCCGGCTTTTTATGTTTCTTGCAGCCAATCAACCGCTTAAAATGTCGCCAGCAATTGGCCTACAAGCCGTAAATGTTACGACTTTAAACCGTTTCCATCACCCTGTAGAAGAAAACGCACTATTGCCGCCCCGCGCTGAACTAAACTGGCAGCACAATCATCTGGGTAAACGAGCTCGCAACTTATTCCCCTGCAATTAAGTTCATAATCCCGACTGGGGTTCGGCTCATGGCTACCTTGAGAACGTTCTTGAACCTGCACAATATCTTGGCCTATGCTTGGCAGCTTTCCCCATATATTCAACCACAAAAAACGTACTGCCGCAGAATTGGGTAGAGAGCTCTTCTCCAATTTATCCATTGGCCCATTATCTGCAGCATTGGCAAAATGGACAGCAATAATTAAACGTCCACTGTTTCGGCTATCTTTGCTACAGACGGCCAGCTGAGAAGTTACCTGTTCGAGCAGCGTATCTTCGATTATAGCGGTATCAGTTGCTTCTAAAGCTTCATTCAAGTTGTCGTAAGCGGGACAGCCCAAAAGCAAAACACTAGCCAAAGCAAAAAAACGCTCGGGCATAAAAATCGCTCCTATGGGCCAGCCACCTCTGGCCAATAGAGTTCCCAGCGTTATTATATTCTCACTAGTCCCACATAAGGAGAGAGAAAACACATCCAACTTTACTTAACCTGCCATCACTTTCCCCGCTTATTCACCAATCTTCTCGCCCAGCCTGCCCAGGCAATAACAATCAATGAATAGGAATAGATCACCCAGAGTCGAAGTCGCCGGACAGTCGGTAGAGATTCCCTCAGTATTTTTATAGTGAAAGGTTTACCTTTTTATTATGGCTATACGCCAAATGCAAGTATATAAGTTAGGCATCGATCTTATCGCCCACGATCCAGTTGTAATTCTAACCGATGAGGAGCGTACCCACAGCCTGCCTATAACTATAGGTGTTTTCGAGGCCACTGCCATTGCGCTGGCCCTGGAAGGCACCGAGGTTCCCCGTCCCACCTCTCATGATCTGATCAAAAATATATTGGAGAATTTGCAAGCCACATTAAAAGAAGTAGTCATCACCGAAGTTGTGCGCGGCACTTTCTATGCTAAACTGGTTTTGTTATCTGCCGCCGGAGAGGAGACTGAGATAGATGCTCGTCCTTCCGACTGTATTGCCATAGCTTTGCGTACCGGCTCACCTATTTATGCAGAGGAAGCAGTTCTTGATGCTGAAAGTATAAAGGGCATGAACTTTGACACTCCCAGTTCCGATGACGATGTCTTTTACCTCGGTCGCGGTGGCATTCCCCGCAAGCGCCCCGAGTCCGAAGATGCAGAAGAGGATCCCGAAGAAGAAGAACGCCCCCAGGGGGAGCGTATCGAGATACCCGATGATAAATCTATAGATGAATTTCTGCAGAACCTCGATTCCGAAGAACCCTAGTTCTCTACTACTTAACTAACATGTCCAGGCTCATCCCGCCCTCTTCCAGGGTCTCAACGAGGCCCAAGTTCCACTGCCCTTTCTCTTTCACCATAACGATAGGGTGGGCGGCGCTGCTACCCATTATATAAGCTCGCCCGCCCTTCACCGAGACCTTAGGGGTGCCGAGGTCTATTTCGGCGAAACTAGAGGTGGCTGACCTCCACATGTCCAGAGCTTCGGGATTGCTAGTGTCTTCTAAGAATTTTCTGACCTCGCTTGCACTGACCTTGGTACCTTCTTTCGAAGCCATATTAGCAATAAAGCGGGACAGACTATCTTTCGTATATTCAGAAAAACGATTGCATATTTGTGGGCTGTTAGCCTTGCTAAGATTTATGAATTTATTGAAACCCGCCAAGGCACTGGCCGCCTCATCGGCCCGAGCTCCCGGACTCAAAAAGCAGAATAGCACCGCAAAAACGGCAAAAATCTCCAACCCGCGCCATAATCTTCTCACTATCTATAATCTCCTTATCGTTATAAATTCACTTACTTGTTCTTAAATCTTGGAACCCTGCTTCCAGTTTCGCCCACTCCGCACCAAACGATTCCCGGGAGCCAACCAATCTACGCCAGACTATTTTCCAGGAGCCGTCCGTACTACGGACGGCTCCTAGGAACTATTTTCACTCTCGGCTCACAGCATATCGGAGCACGCCTTCCACTCCGCTCTCAGACTCGATTTTCAAATAGTCCTGCAATCCACCCCGATAGTCTTCGGAATTTTTCCGTATCAGGCCCGCCATCTGCCAATCGCGCCCCAAGCCTTTGTTGACCTTGTAGCAGACCCACTCGGCAAATCCCTCCATCTTACGCTTGGAGAACCCATCAGTATTAGCATTGCGGTAATGCCAAATATGAGCCATCTCATGGCAGAGGGTACTCATAGCATCTTGCGGATATAACCCCTTCAGAATATAAATAACAAAGTTATACTTATAGGCGGCACCGCCACTGTATTTCATATATTGATAGGTGGCTAACCCCCAGGTACTGCCGCCCACATGTCCGCCAGTGTCATCTTCTACACGCAAGGCCGGCGGATTGGCAGAGATATCGAGCCTTGGACTTACATAACGAATTATGTAGGATTGGGCCAGTTGAAAATAGGGTACCAACTGTTCATCCCGCACTATAGGGTCAGAATCGGATCCACTGGGAAGCACAATGTTTAAGGCTTCGGCTCCCTTATTCGGGTCCAGAACTCGAGTATTCGATGGCAAGGCATGTACGCCGCACAACTTAGCTCCATCGGCACGGCTGGCGCCACCGATAGCTACCGGCACACCGCAAACAGCGCACTTAGATAGTTTATTTTCCCAGCAATCGTCACAGATAAAGATGCCACGACGCACCTGTTTAAAATTGTCATCGTTGATACTCTTACCACAGTTTTTGCACCGGGGAGCTCCCAAGCGCATACAATCCTTGGAACAGTATCTAAGTTCACCACGCGAAAAGGCAGTAGTCTCAAGGGCCTTATTGCACTTATTACAACGAGGGCGATGGTTCTTATGATAATTTTTCCCATCAAACACGATAAGATCATCTGCTCTTATCTTCTTCTCACAAACCTCACATATAGGCTCGCCCTTAGCCTGCACTGGCGCCCCCAGGCAAGCAAGTAGCATACCCAAAACCATAATCAACAGCGGAATCCGCTTATATGCCCTCATAAATACCCTTACCTCCAACTTTTCAAGCCTTGCTGTAATCGCCCCTAGATCTGTATCTTCCAGTTACCAGCCTCATTAACCATAGTAGCCAAAGGACTATCCATTATCTGTTCACGACCATCCTCATTTACTACGACCAAAAAGAGCAGATAAGAGTCTCCCTGCGCCTTAACTCGATAGCAACTGGGATCGTGCAAACAGCGTTTAACCGCCTCGGCTTCATTCCCCAACGCAACTATACCATCGACAGTATTTTTCATAAAAACCTTAGAAAAATTTCCCCAAAACTCTCGAGTAACGGCTGCATCCGGATCGCCCAGATTGTCTAGCAAACCTTGAATAATGTTCTCTCTTTCCTCTGCTGTAAGCGGATTTTGCTTTTCAAAAAAATTTGTCACTTGCTCGGCTATTTTCCGCTGAGAACTCTGGCTAAGATAATTCCATACAGCGGGATTGCTAGCTTCCACTTCCTTTAGGAAATTTACGTAAGTATTAATAATCTCACTGGCTCCCTTAACTTCCTCAACAACACTCTGGTTGCCACCCGACCCGAGGCTGACAATCTCACCGGGACCCTTAACTTCTTCGGCTCCAACCGCTGCCGCGCCCCGAAATATACCTACGGCTACAAGCACAACTAGTAAGCTAAACCGTAAACGACCACGCATTTTTACTTTTCACCCAGCCCTTTCTCAACAATTCGTCTTGAGGCAAGCAAACAGGCACGCCCACCCACAACGCACATACAGAACTACCTAGCAATTTTCTGCAGATCCGTCTTAACTATATCA
This sequence comes from uncultured bacterium, assembly GCA_900313515.1. Lineage (GTDB taxonomy): Bacteria > Vulcanimicrobiota > Xenobia > Xenobiales > Xenobiaceae > Bruticola. The sequence continues at coordinate 8,610 of OMRK01000063.1, forward strand.
ACCCTCCATACTCCGTCCTCATAAACCATATAAAAATTCTGCCCATTTATAACCGTAGAACTTTGCCCATTCTGATTAACGAATTTGGCCTTACCCAAATTAGGGCAGAAGGGTGTATCGCCAAAAGTACCTTCAAAATAAGTCTTCCAAAATATCCCCGCTACTGGCGTATCAGCTCTGGAATTTTCAAAGATCTGGCGCATCACCGATTCTAAATATTCCTGAGTTTTGCCTTCCCCATCATTGCGTGCCCGCCAAAATTCGACCATCGTTTTTACGATATAATCCTGGCTGTTACGACTGAGAATATCCCAAACATCGCAGGAGCGTTGATTGCCGTAGGTAATAAATTTACCCAAAACGCCCTCTGGGGTGTTTGGAAATGTAGCAATATCTACAGCTCGAGATAAATTTATAACCGGCCGGAAAAAGAGCTGCTCGTAAACATTGTGCGCAATGGGGGAACCATAATTTTCAGCATTATCAACTTTAAGTTTCAACTTGGTACGCACCCCGGTCACCCCCAGGGTGAGATACTGATCGATCTCAGCTTCGGAAGATTTGCTCGTTGCAGGCTCTGCCTCTTTCGTTCCCACTCCCATCGGTTCGGTAGCCTGTGAAAGCAACACAACGACAGAATTAGGCTGCCCTTCCCACTGACATGGCGGAGAAGCCTTAACCACTCCACTCGCTAGACAGGCCATCAGCCCCCAAACAGCCGAACTTAAAAGCCACGTAAACTTTTTAATCATCATAAACTAATACCTTACGCTCCTATGCCCTTAGGGGAACTGATTCGTACAAAACCGCCCCTCTCCCCTCCACAAATATGCGTTCCTGCACTATAATGTGAAAGTATGCCCACTTCTGCTTTTCAATTAACCGCTCCCTTTCCCCCCTGTGGCGACCAACCACAAGCCATAGAATCCCTAGTAGAGAGCATAAAAAGAGGGAACCGTTTCCAAACTCTTCTGGGAGCTACAGGCACGGGAAAGACCTTCACTGTTGCCTCAGTTATAGCTCAGCTGAACCGCCCAGCTCTGGTTGTCAGCCCCAACAAAACTCTGGCAGCCCAGTTAGCGGCCGAGTTTCGCGAGTTCTTTCCCAACAACGCAGTAGAATATTTTGTTTCCTATTTCGATTACTACCAGCCAGAAGCCTACATACCCCAAACCGACAGCTACATAGAAAAAGATTCGGCTGTAAACGCCGAGATCGACCGCCTGCGCCACTCGGCTGTAGACGCAGCCATGCAACGCCGCGATGTCCTCTGTGTGGCTTCCGTATCCTGCATTTACGGTTTGGGTTCCCCTGAAGATTATCGCAAAATGCTTTTAGTTTTCAGACCGGGCGAAGAGATAGACCGCGAAAGCCTTCTGCGGCATTTGGTAGAGATGTTCTATACACGCACCGAAATACTTAGTTACGGTACCTTTCGCCTACATGGCGATACTCTGGATATTTATCCAGTAGATGAGGAAAAGATCTATCGCATTCAGTTCTTCGGCGACGAGATAGAAGCCTTATACGAGCTGGAGCCACTAAATATGACAGTCTCATCTAGACCAGAACGCATTGTGTTAACTCCCGCCAAGGCCTATGTTCTGCCAGCCGATAAAATGAAGGTAGCCCTAAACTCTATAAGAGAGGAGCTGGAAAAGCACCTGGCCGTTCTAGAGGAACAGGGTAAGCTCTTGGAAGCTCAGCGCCTTGAGCAGCGCACCAATTACGATTTAGAGGTCTTGGAGGAATTGGGATACTGCAACGGCATCGAAAATTACTCCCTCCACCTTACCGGACGCCAACCCGGTGAACCTCCCTACACTCTTTTAGATTATTTTCCCAAGGATTTTGTAGTCTTTATAGATGAATCCCATGTAGCCATTCCCCAGCTACGTGGCATGTTGGCCGGCGACCGAGCCAGAAAAACTACATTAGTTAATTTTGGCTTCCGCCTACCATCGGCCTTCGACAATCGGCCCCTCTCGCTCGAAGAATTTTTTCAAAAAGTGGGGCAAGTCGTGTTCATGAGTGCCACTCCCGGCGAATTTGAGATGGAAAATTCCGACATAATTGTGGAACAGATCATCCGTCCTACTGGGCTAGTCGATCCAGAAGTGGAAGTACGCCCCATAAATGGACAGATCGATGACTTACTGGGTGAGATAAGGCAAAGGGCTAAGAGAAATGAGCGCACTCTGGTTACCACCCTTACCAAAAAGATGGCCGAAGATTTAACCGAATATTTGGCCAATCTGGACGTGAAGGTGCGCTATCTTCATTCCGATATTGATACCTTGGAACGAATAGAGCTCTTGCGCGATCTGCGTCTGGGGAAGTTCGATGTTTTGGTGGGCATCAATCTCCTGCGCGAAGGTCTGGATCTGCCCGAAGTTTCCCTAGTAGCTATTCTAGATGCCGACAAAGAGGGCTTTCTACGCTCTCACACTAGCCTAGTCCAAACTATAGGCCGAGCCGCCCGCAATGTAAACGGTAAAGTCATTCTATACGCCGATGACATAACTAAATCGATGCGAAGCGCCATAGACGAGACGGCCCGGCGCCGCGCCATTCAGATAGATTATAACCAGACCCATCATATTATTCCCCAGACTGTTCACAAAGCCGTTACCGACATTTTGGGCATGGTAGGCGGCTCTCACGACAGTTTGGACGAAGCCGCCAATAAGGCAGACAACACCAAAGAACATATCCCGAGCCGAGAAGAGCGTGAAAAGATGGGTATCGGTGAACTGCGCGATCTTATAAGCCGAGTAGAAGGGGCCATGCTCAAGGCGGCAGCGGAAATGGAATTTGAAACCGCCGCCGCTTTGCGTGATCAAATGTTTACTTTAAAACGCCAGTTGGGAAGTGTACTTGAGGGCATGCCAGCCGCTGCGGCCCTAGAAATAGCCGAATCCGTGCCCGGGCTCCCCAAAAAACGCAGCCGACGCCCGAGCAAAGGCAAGTAAAAATTCCTATTAAGGTTGGAAACGCCCACTTAAGGTAGGTTCCTGTTGGGGAAGTACTACTCCCCATGGAGCGATGCAAGACCATTTAAACAACCTAACGTGAGCGAAAAATGCTAAGCCAAAAACTCCAAGGCCTCAGACTCAACAATAGCTATAGTTTGACCACCGCGTGGCACCTGGAAGGTCATAGAGCATTCAGACTGGAGTACTTTGAGCTTCTGCTTGTATGAGCATGTGTAAGTTCCATACTCCATATGAAACTCGACAGTATGCTGACCAGTAGTTATGGGTATCTCTATGGTCTTGCCGCTAAGCGCCACCCCTGCAGGAATAGAGCTGCCATCTATATCTATAGTGACGGGGAAATCGGAAACTAAGAAGTTCCACCATTGTTTTTTTCTTGTCAGCCTTAAAACACTCGGCTGGCGCTGCATAACACCGGCCGCGATTAAATCCACTCCACTATCCTCGCGCTCAGGCTCCGGACTAACAGCCTCTTTGCTTGCCGGCGCCCCGAATCCAGGAGTGTTCGTGTCGCCCACCGGAGGACCAAATTTAGGACTGCTCGTGTCGCCCACCGGAGGACCGAACTTAGGACTGCCCGTGCCACTCGTCGGAGGACCGAACTTAGGACTACTCGTGCCGCTCGTCGGAGGACCGAACTTAGGACTGCCCGTGCCACTCGTCGGAGGACCGAATTTAGGACTGCTCGTGCCACTCGTCGGAGGGCCGAACTTAGGACTGCTCGTGCCACTCGTCGGAGGGCCGAACTTAGGACTGCTCGTGCCACTCGTCAAGGGACCGAACTTAGGGCTACTCGTGTCGCTCGCTAAAGGTTCGGATTTAGGACTGCTCGTATCGCCCGCTAAAGATTCGGATTTAGGACTGCTCGTATCACCCGCTAAAGATTCGGATTTAGGACTGCTCGTATCACCCGCTAAAGGCTCAGATTTAGGATTGTTCGTATCGCTTGTTGAAGGTCCGAATTTATGACCGCTCATATATGGCAATGCCATTGACGCAACCTCCGTTTCTAAATCAAAAATTCCTGAACGCTTGTAAACATTCACACCGGAATATTAAATCCTGCTAAAAAAACAAGCAGTCGCACAATTTAGTGAAAAGATTTTAAATAAAATTAAAATGCAACTGGCAAACTTAAACTGCCGAATGTACAAAAAAAAGCCCCCCCCGCCATTCTTGGCCGAGAGGGGCAGACCCCAAAACCGGGGAGCTAATTAAAACGCATACTACTTGTTAGGGCTGATGTAACCTAACACGCAAGCAGTCTGGTAATCGTAGGTTCTCCTGCAGACGGCATCGCTGCTGTTACCTTCAATGGTAGTGACAACACCGGTGCTAGGATCGAAACTCTCCACAATACCGACGTGATCGGCCTCGGTACGAGTGTTAGACCAGTCGAACATAATCATGTCACCAGGCTGAGGAGCGTAGTCACCGCCGCCCTGGTGCCAGGTGTTCTGACCCTTAGACCAGTTGACCAGCGTAGGTGTATAGTTAACGTTCTCGCACTGACTGAAGTCCATAACGCCATGCTTAGCCAAAATACCGGTAGCAAAGGCTGCGCACCAGTGATCCTGCTGGCAGTCCAAAGCCCAACTCTGGTTCCAATCCTTGGTAATGGCGTTGATCTTGGCCGCATCCGCATTGTTGTTCTCGTTCAAGCCGATCATAGAGTCGGCCTCACTCAAGGCGCCCTCAACACCGGGGGCTATCTTGGTCTTGCAACCCTTCAGGTTCTCAAGCATATACTTGGAAACGTCGTTCTTGTAGATGCTAGTAACACCGTTGTGCCAGTTAGGATCAGTCGCCCAACCTGCCTCGTTAACAGCCTTGGTCTGCTCAGCCACAGACTGCTCAGCGTTGGAACCACCCTTTTCGCGCAATCTGGAGAAGGTTTCAGCACCGCGGTCGATCTGGTTGGCAACACCAGAGAACTTGGGATTCCTGGTAGCGTTGTTGGGATCGGAGTCGTAAGCACCTACACCCATCCAGCCATCGATACCGATACCGGTCTTACCCCACTGGGTTTCTTGTCCAGCAATAGAAAGCAGAATCAGAGGATCAACGCCGTACTTTTCACCGGCCTCAACAAACTTGGCACCGGTACCCGCAGGGGCTTCAGATCCCTTGGAAGCCAAGAAGCCATCGATAGCGTTGGCAATATCTTCCTTGGAACAACCGGACAGATCCAAGTCGCTACCACCGGCAGCATTGACACCCGAGGGGGAACCGGCACTACCAGCACGTCCAGCACCGCCAGCGCCATTAGCACCACCGACGCCGCCATTACCACCGCCGCCGTTGCCGCCGCCACCGCCGCCATTACCGCCACCGCCGCCGTTGCCACCGCCACCATTGGCCGCTCCAGCAGCGCCGTCGGCTCCCGCATTGGGATTATTGACGGCATCATCGACAGCCTGCTCAGCAGCAGCCTGCTTCTGTACGCTCTCCTGATCGTTCTTGATACCCTGCTTCTCGCGCTGAATCTCGTTGAGGTCATCCATCAGACGGTTGACATCGTTAGTAGCTGACTCAATTTCTGGAGCCAACTCTTTCATCTTTTCCTTGTCACCGTTGGCCTCAGCTTCCTTATACTGCTCCTGCAACTCATTGAGCTTAGCCTGAGCCGCCTCGAGCTCGGCCTTCTTGGCCTCTTCCTCTTCGGTCAACTTGTCAAGCTTCTCCTGGAGAACTTCCATCTTATCCTCATCGGAGATGTCCAGTTCGTCTTCCTGGTTCTGCAGCTCTTTGAGCTTGTCTTCTTCAGCCGCAATCTGCTCATCGAGAGCAGCCTTCTGGGCCTTGAGCTTCTCAGCCGTCTCGGTGTCACCCTTAGCTTCGGCTTCATCGATCTGCTGTTGCAGAGACTCACTCTCCTGAGTTAATTCATCCTTGCGCCCCTCGGCAGCCTTGCGCTGGTCGTAGATGCTGGAGTACTCTTCCTTAGCGGTAGGCTCGCAAGTGGCCATCTTGTCCTCGATCATGCCGAGAACCTTTTCCTCGTCAGCCTTTTGAGCCTTGAGCTTCTCAACCTTGGCTGTGTCTCCGCTGGCCTCAGCCTCAGCAATCTGACGATCCAGATCGCTTATAGCCTGCTCGCTGGCGATCTTATCCTGAGTCAAGCTGTCGTAGGAAGGCTCGGAGGTGGCCGCAGCCGCCTTAGCGGAAGCCAACTCGCCCTCTTTGGCAATCTTCTCATTCTTCAAAGCTTCCAGCTTGTCGATCTTGTTCTGGAGTGCAGAGCTCATAGGCCCTTCCATACCAGCTTCAATCTCGGCCTCCAAACTGGCAATCTTATTGTCGTAGTCGGCTTCGCTAATCTCGTTCTCCAGATTGACAACATTCTCGCAAAGCTCAGCGTAGCTGGGACCAGTCTCAGCAACCTCTCCAGCCTCAGTGCTTCCGGCGACCTCTCCGTCGACACTCAGCTCACCAGCGCGGGCATCCTCACGGGCGCCTTCTAAGGTTAAGCGAGACTCATAATCGGAGATAAGCGAATCTGCTTCGGTAAGAGCAGCCTTAACTTGCTCCTGATCAGTTTCCACTAAGTGCAGAGGATCCAAGAAGTTCAAAGCCTCATTCCAGCCATCGAACTCGCCGTTGTCGTACCTCTCCTGGAGCTCACGCTTGGTTTCGATATACTCTTCCATGAGCTGATCGCGCTCAATCTTGCGATCTTCCAAAGCAGCCATGGCAGCGTTCTTCTCTTCGCCATCAGGCATACTGTCAATTTGCTCTTCCAGCTCGTCTATGGTGGCATTGTTGCCTTCCACACCGTACTGAAGCACATCTAACTTGTCGATAACTTCGCTGTACGTGGGAGCCTCGCCGGACTTGGCCTGCTGGCTCTCCTCCTTGGCATTAGCTTTCTCGTCGAAGGTAGCGTATACTTTTGCGTTATCTTTGCTAATATCTACACCGTCTTTGGCAGCCTTCTGCTGAGCTTGGGCTTCTGCCTTAGCGGCGGCCTCCTGCTTAGCTTTTTCGGCAGCCTGCCGAGCCTGTTCGTCGCGTTGAGCCTGGGCGGCCTCTTCTGCTCTCTGGCGTTCCTGGGCCTCCTGGTTGGCTTTAGCTTGCATTACGGCATCGTTGGAACTAGTGGTGCCGGAACTGGAAACGTTCATAGTAAATTCCTCTCCGCGAGCGCAAGAAAACCCGCTTTAAAAGTTATTACCTATTTATCAAGATAAAAATAAATTTATCTAGTTTTTAGTTGCCCTGAGTAGGCTGATTTAACACAAGTTTTACAAAATAGGGACAAACGCCCCCGAAAAGAGCCAAGCATACCGAATACAGCCGGGCCCAGTTCTTCAAGTTCAACTTCAGCGCATAGATCAGTACAAAGACCTATACAGAACCAAAACTTAACCGCTCCACTCCTAATAGGCACAAATTGTGCCCGTCCTAAACGGTTTTCTTACAGTGTGAAAAGCGGCGGCCTAACGACCGCCGCAACAGCTGTTTAGATATCGGAAGTAATCATAAAGAGAGGAGTCATTTCCATGCGGGCATAATTGGGACGCAAACGATCCATGTTGTAATAGCGATGTACATCCACAACCTTCTTAGTGGAAGTAACTACCTCCAAAGGCAGGTTGTCATAGCGACCGTTGCGCAAAACCACCAAGCGGCCATGCAGACCATCAAGAATAAGATCCATGGCCAAGTTGCCGTAAGCCATAGGGACGATCGAGTCGATAGCATCGGGGCTACCACCGCGTACGGTGTAACCAAGTTTCTGATCGATAACGTTTACAACATGACCATTATTGTACTTGGGGGAAAGCTTCTTGAGCTCGGCAGCCACCATGGAGCCGATACCACCTAATTTCTTATGGCCAAAAGCATCGGTATCTTCACCTTCAAACACCATGCTTCCGCCCTCGAACATAGCACCCTCAGAGACCAAAACCACAGAGTAGTTGCTGGGGTTCTTGCGACGATCCTCGGAGAGCAACTCGCACAGATGATCCATATTGAACTTGTATTCAGGAATGACGCAACGGTCGGCCGCGCCAGCCATAGCGGGCAACATAGCGGTAAAGCCTGCGTAACGACCGAAAACTTCCATAACCAGGAAGCGCTCGTGGGAACCGGCGGAGGTGCGCAGATCGTTAGCCAACTTGATGGTACGGGTTACGCAAGTGGAGAAGCCAATGCAGTAATCGGTACCGGGAACGTCGTTATCCATGGTCTTGGGGATGGCGATAACCTTAACGCCTTCCTGGGCCAGACGAACACCGTAGCTGAGAGTATCATCGCCACCGATGGGGATAAGATAATCGATACCCAGCCAGTCGAGGTTTTTAACAATTTCCGGAGTGATGTCGTTAATTTCCTCATGATACTGTTCCTTCAAATGATCAGGAACATCATCCTTACGCATGGTGCTGGGACGGGTACGGGAAGTATGCAGCATAGTACCACCCACACGAGCAGCCTTGCTAACCTGATAATCGTTAAGTTCAATGAAGCACTCGGAATTGTCAGCCTTCTTATCGCGAACGACATCGCTTATACCACGCCAACCCCGGCGCAGACCGATGACACGGTAACCTTCACGAGAAGCCCGGATGGCCACGCCTCTTATGGCGGGATTCAATCCAGGAACGTCACCGCCACCGGTAAGAATTCCAATAGTACCCTTGCACTTATTGATATTAGCCATTGAAAATAAGCCTCCAAAACAGCTAGTCTAAAAAACACGCCTTACAGCTATACCCACTGGACGCACCCCCACCCTATGCCGGTGCATCCTTTAGAAATGGGAACTACCTCCAAAAGGAAATCAGTCCTCACCCAATCTACAAACCCCTGAGTAGCACTTGCAACTCATTGACAAAAAAAAGCACCGGAAGCGCAACTCGCACCACAAACAGCACACGTAAACCACGCCCACGCGGAATCAAGAGCGTTTACAAAAAGCACAACCCGTCTGCCGTGGCATGCGTTTACAACGAACTTCCACGCCCAGTTCAGCCAGGCTCCACACAAAAGCGCGAACCAAAGCCCCCTCAGATTATACAGAAAAAGAAACAATACCTGCCTGCCCCACATGAGCAATCTGCTGCTCTTAGCAAGAACCCAAAACTATTACCTTTGCCTCGGCCACATGATACAAGGCCACCGTTCTAATAAGTTTCCACATAATTAGCAACGCAACAGGGAGCAGCCTCCCACAAGCGGTACCACGCCTCATTCAAGGTGTTATTAGGTGCTTTTGAATCAACTCTTAGTGACGAGAAGCTCGCAAGCGACGGCTCTCACGGACCGCATCCACCGCCGCCCAAATGTAACAAGCCAATCCTAACCCAGACCAGATCAGGGCATGAAAAAAGTTATCACTGATTCCGAAGGGATTGCTGGGAGCAGAAGCGACGGGCGAGTGGCTTTTAAATTCAGGAACTAATATTTCCATGGTTCCGTTGAAAATGTAATAAACAGCAATTCCCATTAGAACGGTAAAAGACAAGCTGAAGGCAATGGCTTTGCTAAGACGGCGGTTCATGATCTGCCCGGCCCCCGGATAGATCAGGGTGGAGAAAACCAACGAAAGCCACGGAGAAGCCCCTTTATCGGTATGCCCCAGCAGACTGGAAAGAGTGGGGAATTGCGAGGCTTCAGCGGAGGTAACGACGGCCAGAGTGGCAGCGGTGCCAGAAATTCCAGCTCCAGAATTGGGCTCGGCCTGCGCAGCATTTGCTCCAGAGTCACTATAAGGTTGGGCGCTTTCGTTTTCCAATTTCTGCCTAGCCTGCCTTCTTGGTTAATTCTGAGGATATTTTAGCAAAGTTTATCGGTATTTTGAAGTTTTTTCCACCGTTACACTGCAATTTTTTTGTTGTTCTAAGCAGACTGACTTTCAGACCTTCCCCTTCCAGTGCGACCAACTCAAGGCAATAGCCTTGCACCAATCATTTATCAAAACCGCCCTCCCTTGCTTTAGCCACGGGGAATATGAGATGAACAGTTTACTCGTGCCGTAAAGCCTGGATGGGTTCCAGCTTAGAGGCCTGCAAGGCCGGACAAAAGCCAAAAATTACGCCCATAGCCACCGAAAAACAAAAGGACAGAGCCACTATGTTCCAAGACATGTAACTAAAAGATGTAGTAATTTCCGTTTCCATAAATATTCCCAATAACACGTCCATTGTCCCCATAAAAACGATCAAGAAGGAAAGTACCACTCCCAACACGCCTCCCGCAAGACTCATTATGATAGATTCCACCAAGAACTGTAGCAAGATATCCCTGCGCTTGGCGCCTAGAGCCATACGGATGCCGATTTCCCGAACGCGCTCGGTTACAGAAACCAACATAATATTCATAATGCCTATGCCGCTCACTACAAGAGACACAGAGGCCAGGCCACAAAATAATTTGTCGAATGAATTGGACAATCTATCTATAATCTGCTCAATCCTTGCATGCGTGTTGATCCAAAAATCGTCCTCATCATCTTCTGAGATCCTATGACGCAGGCGCAACAGCCTGGCGATTTGCTCTCCGCAATCTTTAGTGTTTTTTCCATATGCGACCTTGCAACTTATATAGTCTAAACTGTGTCGGTGAAAAAGACGGTGCATAGCCGTTGTGTAAGGAATCAAAACAAGATCGTTCACCCGATCGTTCACGCTACCTTGCCCCTTAGGAGAAAGCACACCAACAACCAACATGGGGGTCTGGTTAATGCGCACAATCTCTCCTATCGGATCCATATCTGGGAAGAGCGCTTCGACCACAGTGTCTCCCAAAACACAAACGTTCAAACATTCGCAAACATCATCCTCGGCTATAAAACGACCCCGGGCCACCTTCCAGTTCACAATTGAGCTGTAGTCTGAAGAGCAACCAATAACATATGTTTCCCAGTTATATTCACGAAAAATAATCTGTGCCGAATTTTCGAATCCAGGGCTGATTGCCTCCAGTCCAAGAATCCCTTCCTCAATGGCCTCATAATCCTTTAGAGTTAAGTTGGTCTCGCCTGCATCAACAGACTTCTTCCCACTAACCTCGCTGTAACGGATACTTACAAAACCGGTACCCAGCCTACCAAAAAATACCATTTCATAATAGGCTTGAACACCTTTCCCCAAGGCCATCACAATTGTTATGCAAAAAACTCCGACAGATACGCTTAGAATACTCAATAATGTACGCATTCTGTTGCGCATAAGAGCCTTTACTGCTGTGCGGCACATCGTCAACCAACTAATAGTCATCTGACTTACGCTCTAAAAAAAAATGTTTATAGCCCACCGATCTCATTCTAATTTCTATTTTTTGAAGTTCTTCGCCAATTCAATCAGACCCGTCCGACAATCCACTCAGCGTTTCAAACTTACCCCCTTCCCATTCAAGCCCTTTAACAACTCATCCCCATTAATTATCGAACATCCCACGCGCA
>OMRK01000236.1 GCA_900313515.1 uncultured bacterium
AGGCAGGATGGGCTGCCAGCGGGCCAGGCCGGGCTGATTGTTAGCTTGCAAAAAACTGGGCTGCAAGGATACACTGGCCGCCTGATAGTCGTACATAACCTCCAGGATGCCCTCGTCGCCGCAATTCTCGCAGGTGTAGCGGAAAGGTATAGGATCGTAGCTACGCCCACAAATCGAACAGCGTAGCTCTGTTACGGGAAAAACACTAGTCATAGCGCGCCAGCGTTCGCCGTAAGTGGAAAAAGAACCTTTAGAACTTAAGACACCGGGTACGTCGGGCTAAAGGGGAAAGCCCGTCTGAGCGATGTACTCAGGGAAATAAATCCTACTCGAGATACACAGTTGGAAAATGGCCTGCCTCAGTGGGTTGTTTGCAAAAAAGCCAACGGCGCAGGCAACAGTGGGGGAAGGCTTAGCAAAGTTGAGCGGTTGGAAACTGGAGCGGACGGATATCGAGCTCCACTTGACTGCCCACTTTGCCAGCACTTATGGCGATGGTGGGAAAGTTGAGACAACTGGCATCAACAAACGTTGGAAACTCTTTCTTCATGCCTATAGGCGAACAGCCGCCGTGCACGTACCCCGTCAATGGTAACAATTCCTTTTGAGGAATGAGCTCTACAAACTTTTCTCCCGCTGCCTGGGCTGCTTTTCTAAGATCCAGTCGCCCCTGAGAGGGCACAACAAAAACGTAATGTTGGCCACTTTTGCCTACCGTAACCAGAGTTTTGAAAACTCGCTTGGGATCCAAACCTACCTTAGCAGCAATTTCTTCTGCCGTCAGCTGAGGATTAGCTTCATAGTGATGTTCGGTAAAGGCTATTTTACGTTGCCGGAGTAGCCGCGTAACGTTGGTGGCCATGCCTACCTAGCCCATGCTCATAATAACTTGATAGAGCGGCAGGAACACCGACAAGAGCACGAAGCAAACGATCAAACCCATTATGCCGATCAATATCGGCTCCACCATAGTCAGCATGCTTTCCAGGGCGTAGACAATCTCTTTGTCGTAGAAATCGGAAACGCGATTGAGCATGCGCGGCATCTCACCAGTCGTTTCACCTACGGCCACCATGTTTTCAACCATGCGAGGGAAGAAGTTGGTCTCCTGAAGCAGCACAGACATGTTTTGGCCCTCGCTTATTCCGTCGATCATCGGACGGATTACGCTAGCCTTAAAATAGTCGTTATCGGAAAAATCACCCAGAATCTCCAAGCTGCGCACCAGTGGAGTTCCGGTGGTGAGCAGGGTACCCAAAGTACGGCAGAATTGGGCTACCAGCAACTTTCTGAACAGATCACCAAAGATAGGCAGGCGGAGCTTGATGCGGTCAAACTGCATTTTACCGCTGGGGGAATCCAGATATACGCGCACAAAGAAGAAATACCAAACAAAAACCAGGGCTATGCCTAAGTACAGGAACGGGCTCTTGATCAGATCCGTAATAAAAAACATTATACGGGTGGGCAGAGGGAGAACCATGCCGGCGGTCATCTGGGAGAAAGTGTCCAGCATTGGAGGCATCACGTAGAAGAAGATAATACACATAACCAAAAAGCAGACTACCAGCACGAACAGCGGGTAGGTCATGGCTGATTTGGCTTTCTGACGAACGGCCAGATCTCTCTCTAAAAAGTCCGCCAAGCGGTCCATAAGTTCACCGAGATCACCGGTAGCTTCGCCAACCTTTATCATTGAAACGTAAAGGCCATCGAAGGCCACAGGGTGCTTGGCCATGGACCAGGACAAGCTACCGCCCACTCGCACATCGTGGAGCACCTGAGCCAGGATAGCTTTCAGCTTGGGATCTTCTTCCTGCTCCTGCATAACGCTCAAGGAACGGTCTATGGCCAGACCGCTCTTGATCATGGTGGTCATTCGTCTGGTTAACGTAACCACCGATTCCTTCTTAAGTACATGCAAGGCCCCAAATATGCTTAAGGGATCGAACTTCTCGGGGGAGATATCCAATATCTTCAGCCTACTGGCAGTTAAGGTATCTATGGCCATATTCAGGTTTGGCGACTCAATCTTACTGTTGATGAGTTTGCCATCCCTTGTCTGGGCTTGATACATATAAGTAGGCATGATCTTTGCTCTCCTCGAAGTCCGCCTGCGCTGGTGCGCTCTTGGGGGCAGAAACAACTAATACAGAACTATCCGGCCCATTTCGCAAAAACTGTCAAAGAACCTGCGTAGAAACTGCCCGAAGCTGGACATGTTCTCTCTTGAACGCCAGAGTAAAAATGTCCGGTCAGTTGTTGGTTTTAATAGGCTCCAAAGCTAACAAGTAACGGAAGATGTCATTAAGCAAGAACTGCATGTTGGCACTCTTTATGGTGGCGGCGGTTGAAAACTGCATTTGGCATACGATGTACTCGCCCTTGCCTTGAGTTTTCATTCCTACTATGGTTGACTCTACACCAGTATCCTTTCGGGTACACCAGAGTAAACGTTCATTAAACTTCTTGCCATTTACGCTCAGACACGATTCCGGACCAGTGTAAAGCTTGGCTAACTGTTTGACATAATCCGCCTTTACGTTGGTGAGGGTATCGCTCTTGTAATCGAACAAAATACCCTGGTTTTCCTTGGGGAGTGGCATTTGTTCAACGACATAGGGCAGATCTGCGTTGGACTTTTGGGGATGATACATAACCAGCACTCGACCGCCCTCCTCAACGTAAGCCCTTATCAAAAATAGGTAATTGTGGACAAACTGGAAGGAATCGGGAGCTACAACTATGGCCCTGGGCCGGTAACTGGTATCCTCGGTGGGCCCCTTGCCTAAGAAATTGCGCTCTTCGGTGACCAATTCTGGAGTGAAAGGCAATGTACGGTAGCCCATTTTGTTGAGCATTTCGGCAAAGCGGCCGTCTTCCTCATCTATCACGATCAGCTGGTCGGAAAACTCCTGGCGTGACATACGGTAAAGCACAAAGCGGAAAACAAGGTAAGACAGCACAAGGCTTAAGATAATAACAATGTTGCGAGAAGTGCTATTTAGTAAGGGTCTTACTGCCTCGGGGAGATAATCGCTAAACTGCTTTTGATATCCAACTTTGGTCTTCTCTTTTTCTGCTCTGGCTCTCTCTTCTTTTTGCACAAAATCCATAACGGGATTGCTGATTTCGGCCATATACAGCGGAGCACCATTGCAGTTGACTTGTACGCGGTTGTATAGTGAAAAAGTCTCGCCCTTCTGAACGGAATAGTAGCCAAGGTACGTGGCTGTAAGGGTACATTTCGTGTAAAGATTTGTAGCTTCAACCTGTCTTACTTGCTTGCGCTTGAGATCTATCCATACCCTGGTGATGTACTTATGGGCCTCATCCTCTATCTTCAAGAGCACGCACTTTGATCCAAACAGGTTAGCGCTGTCGCTTAAAATGGACAGCTTGCAACTGGGATCACGGGGGTGAAGTATGTAGGGCGATATGAAATTCAGGGGATGGGCATGAGTTGAGCCGTTCTGATAGGGAGTCAAATCTACGTATGAGCCGGGCGGGGCCATAGGATCGGCCAGCTGTTCCTCGCTATCGGGGGTAGCCGAATCGGGAGTGTGAGTATTTGAGGAGTTTTCTTCGACTTTAGACGGAGTAGGAGTGGGAGAGGGCTCGGCAGGCTTTTTGGACAATATATCAGTGTATTTTAGAACTTGATACTTATCTAAGTTCTTGTTGATGTTGTTGAAACGCAACAGGCCAGAATAGGATACTTCGTCACCGCTGATAACGAAAGACTGGTACTCTATGGGTTTATACTTTATGTAAACGTTCGCATTCCCAGGGGCAGCACTTTTCAGCTTTCCGTAAAGTGAAGCCGAAGACATGTATTTGCCTGTGTCGGGATCCCAAAAGAATTCCTTTAAGAATTCACTGTCTTGGACGATAAGGTGCAGATCGGCCTTGTAGCTCTTTACCGCCGAGCTTTGCTCGGCCATAACCTTTGTAACGTCGCTAACTTCCACAGTGGGAAGCTGGGCATAGCTTGGGGTGGCGCTGCATACAATGATTACTGCTAAAATTGTAAGCAGCTTACCAATACTAACGCTGAATTTACGTAGTCTAAAATGAGTATTGCTCTCCCCGGTACTCAGCTGCTCAGTTCTAGACAGGTCGATTATCATTACTAAGAACTCTCCGCACCATTGAGACTTCCAACATCGCAAAACACCTATTCCATTATGCACATCTAAAATGCTATGATTAGGCAGGCTGCCGTTGAAGGAAACCTTGGTTCCAAACACTCATAAGACTAAAAAAGAAAGGCATGGCTTTCTACCTTGAAAACCTCACTCTTCCTCAAGTCACTTCTTTTTAAAAGGGTGGTGACAACACCCCTGCGCGCCCTTATATTCTCCATTATCTGTCTTGCTCCCTTTACATTCAGTCCTTACTTTTGCCTAGCTCAGGGGATTGTAGCCAACACTATACAGCAAGTTCGTGAGCTTTTGGAGAGTGAGTCAATTTTTTCTCCTACTTCACAGCAACTGGAAGATGGGCTTAAGCAGGGGCTCAAAGAAGTGATTCCTGAGTGCGCCGATGTTTTGCTCAACAAGAAACTTGACGGAAACAGTTTGAAGGCTTTACTCGCTTCTCTAGAGGCCAACTATCCCGACCGAGTCAACAAGGCGGGAGAAGCGGCGGTAAGCCGCATGGTTGAGAGTATAGGCGATCCCTACACAGCCTTACTAACTCGCAAGGATATGGAGAAAGATAAACTTTTAGCCAACAATGGAAAATTCGCCGGAGTGGGTGTGGAACTGGGCTGGAAGGGCGGTTTAGCCGTGGTGGGTACTATAAAGGATTCACCGGCCTTCCAGGCAGGTCTGAAATCTGGTGATCTGATAACTTCTGTAAACGGTCAGACAGTCAAGGGCCTTTCCTTTTATCGAGCTGGCGATCTTTTAGCCGGTGAAGCGGGCTCTCAAGCGGAAGTGAAGGTTATGCGCCAGGGCAATGAACTGAAATTTAACATAACCAGAGCTCAACTTACCCTGCCGCCTGTAAATGGCCGTATTCTGGAGTCAGGGGTGGGCTATATACAGATAGGTTATTTCTCGCCGAGCACCGCTCAAGAAACGATGAATGCTTTAAAACAGCTAAAATCTGGTGCCGGAGGCAGTGTCGGTGGCAATTCTTTGAAAGGGTTGATCCTGGATCTGCGCTCCAATCCTGGTGGCAATCTTCAAGAGGGTATACGAACGGCTGCTATTTTCCGGCAGGGTGAGTTGGTTAAGGTCAAAAGGCGCAGTGGGATTAAGCGCATGGTAAATAATCATTCACCAGCCTTTAACGGTTCTATAGTTGTTTTAGTAAATAAAAGTACGGCCAGCTCGGCAGAAATTGTTACTTTGGCCTTAAAAGGACAGCCCAATGTTAAAGTGATCGGCCAAAAGACCTTCGGAAAAGGCTTAATACAGGCGCTTTACTCCCTGCCCGGCGGTTACGGATTGAGGGTTAGCACCGGTATTTATCTAAGCCGGGATGGTGAATCGATAAACAACGTTGGCATTACTCCAGATGTGGAGGTCGGCTCTGAGGCAGAGGCTTTAGACAAGGCTTTGAATGTACTAAAACATGGTTGAGTCGAGTTTTAGATAAAATTGAAAAAAACACAAGAATATATAGCTAGACGGGGGGCAAGCAGACGTCCAGATCCAATAATTGTGTAATGCATGTTCAGGTAGAAATGGTGACATGAAAAGTTAGGGCAGACACAGTGTCAACGAACTGGCCAGCCTCATAGCCTGGCGTCTGGCTTCCCAGTTTTGGAGGTTCGCCAAAAGGTAGGGCAGGCGGAAGAGGATCCTGCGCTTACCACCATGTTGGGGAAAAGGTGGCTTTGGACGGGAATTGCGCACAAACTCTTCTAGCTCTTCCTGCATGGCCTTGAAGCTTTCCGGAGCTGAGTTAGGATCTTTTCGCCAGGCGATATCTACTTTTTCGGGGAAGGAACCATTATAAAGGAATATGTTGTTCTTCTGTGATTGCCAGCAGCTGCGCAGATCCTTCAACTGGTAACTGCACTTTTGATCTTGACTGTACTCTAAAAGCGGATCGTTGGCCAAAGCCTCCTGCAAAGATGGCTCTTGGGTCTCCAATTCTACATATTTTGCCCGCTTGGCTTGAACATCGTCTGAGCTTTTTACGCAGGCATAATGGTGGAAAACGTACGGGAGTGCCGCTGACTTACCCTCCAGGCCTGTGAGCTGCTCGTGAATAGAACGTTCCCAGCGCATTCCGGTTCGGAAGCGGGTGAAGAGTTCGCTGCGCTTCTCTAATTTTGAAACGTATTTGAAAGAATGAAAGAAGCAGAGCCAGTAGGCGTCCAGCCAACCTATTTTAGTGGATAAGTTGGGGAGGATTTCTCTGGTGATAATTCTCAATAAACTGGGAAAATGAACCTCATCAGCATCCAGGCGCATAAACCAGGCAGTATCATTGGTAAGCATTTCTAAAGTGCGATTTCTGGCTGAGGCGTAGTCGGTGAAGGAACTTTCCTTTATGATAAGGCGTCCTTCTTTGTAGAGCTGAGAAGAGGTTAAGGCTCGGTAGTTGGCCTCATTGTGGCCGTTGTAATCTACTACTGCGTAATCAACGGCCTCCGCAACCGACTGCAGACATTCGTCAAAATGGGGCTCAGGCTGGGCTCCAACAATTATTGTAGCTGCAATTTTGTAGGGGTGAACGGTGGCACTAGCGTTGCTGGACATGCTATCTTAACTCACCGGCACAGCCTTCGCCTCGTATTTTTTTTTCACCGCGACATATTTCATCTATCTCCGACTCAAAGGTTTCTTCGTCCTGATCGGTTATGTAGCTAAATTCTAGAGCCATGTTTTTGCGTGCTTGCTTGAGCATTTGCTGCTCTTTAGGGGTAATTTTGTGGCTTTTAGATAGAGCGGTTAGATCCCTTATGACTTCTGCTAGCTGGTAAATATCGCAGCTCTTAACCTTGCGCATGTTAAAATTGTAGCGATCTGAGGAACGGGGGGGAAGAGTCTCGGTCTCCGTTTCCATGTGGGCAAGAATCTTGTCTATTTCGCTTTTTTCTACTAACGGGCGCACGTTAAAACTTTTGCTGTTGATATTTACCTTGACATGTAATCCTCCCTCTTGGAAGGTAATACAGGCGAAATCACAGGTTTGCCCCAAAATGACCCCATGTTCAAAGGTTTCTACTGTACCGATACCGTGAAGCGGATGAACGACCTTGCTTCCGACAGCGAACATTCTTTTTCTCCTGTTCTTTGACACTTGACATAAAAATACACAAAAGCTTCGAAAGACATTCTTCTCTTTCGAAGCCGTAAGGCTGAAGCTTAGAAACGGACGACTGCCCGAGAGAGGCCAGCAGCCATACTTTCACTGGAACAGGCAGGGCCACTCTGCGGGCGAGTGCTCAGCCCTTAAAATTCTTGAGCTTTTCCAAGGACAGATCCGGATGGACAGCCATAGTTGTTTGTAAGGTAAGAGTGGCGCACAGGACGCCGCGCTCTACCGCCTTACGGAAGTTTAAACCGTTTATTAAGCCGCAAACTGCACCAGAAGTAAGGGCATCACCGGCACCAACAGTGTCCGTTACCACAGTTGAAATGGAGGGTAGGAATTCGGTTGTGGCTTCTCCATCCTGCTCATGAGCAATAAGAACCCCTTCCGGTCCCAGGGTTATAATAGCCCACTTTATTCCGCGATGCACAAGCTCCAGTCCGGCATTTTTAACATCTGTGGCACTGCGCAACGGGAATCCAACCAGCACTTCGGCTTCTTCGCGGTTGGGCGTAACCATGGTTATTTGATCTAAGAAAGGAATAATCTGCTTGGCCCTAGCCACAGAGATTGGCTCTACGCAAATCGGCAACTGGTGCTTCTTGCACTGTTCCAGACAGAATATCAGGCTAGGCGTGGGAATATCTGCATCGACGACCACGAACTTAGCCTGCTCGAAAAGGGAGACATTCCTGTTTAAGTATTCCGGGGTCAGCATCTTTATTATGTCAAGATCTGCTATAGCCGATTCCAGATCGCCGTAATGATTCAATATGGCTAGAAAAATACCGGTGCGCTGGTCTTTAGAAACCAGAACCCGGCTAAGATCGACACCGGCATCACCCGTTATATCAAGAATTTGCTTACCATAGAGATCTTCACCTACCACACTGAGCAAGGTGACGGGTACATCCATTCGGGCTAGATTTTCCGCTATATTGCGGGCGACGCCGCCGGCAGTAGTGCGTACAATGCCAGGATTGGAAGTTTTCGCCACATGGTACGAGTAAGTGTGGCCTTTTATATCCAAGTTGGAAGCTCCTATAACCAAAGCCTTACCTAGCGGGGTGCTCATAACCTATGCCTCCAAAAATAATAACCTAACTGAGTACAAGGAACCATCTGCTGGGCCACGATATAACCGCCACGTGAGCAGGAGCACAAAAACGAAGCTCCATACTCACGCCGACATAACCCCAAACACAGAAACGAAAGCCGACAACGAAACAGAACCCGCAGCTCTTTTTTTATAGAGCCACCCGAGGAGCTCGCCTGGCCTAAAGACTGAAATCGCCGCGCCAGAGAAAGCCAGTCCTACAGCCCACCTGCGTTTCGGCAGAACCGCCCTAAAACTCCTCACCGGGCTTCTCAGTTACATCTTTGTTTCCTGCTCTGTGCTGGCGGACACACCAATATACTGGCGCTCACAACTGCTGCAAATCTCCATTCTGCTCACAAAAACAGCTGCTATAGGCATTGTACGATCTGGTGAACAGTTAGATACAGCTGTTTGGCTGTAGGTGGCTTTAATTTCGATTTTCCTAGGCCGGTTTAGTAGGAAGGTTTACAATCGGAGGAGAAGTCAAGAGCATAAGTGCGTTCGCCAGGGTTGGTTACGTTAGGGCGCACGGTTTACCGCTGTTTGGGGTGTAGTTGTTGTGGGTAGTGTTCGTCTTGACAAGGTAGAGAAGATTTATGACGGCTTTAAGCCGAATGCAGATCGTCACGGCTGGTATGAGTTTTGGAAGCCGAGTCGCATTCCTAATAAGGTGCACGTGGTTAAGGGCGTCTCCCTGGACATTAAAGATGGCGAATTTTTAGTTTTGGTTGGACCTTCCGGATGTGGTAAGTCGACCACCCTGCGTATGGTGGCCGGTCTGGAAGAGGCTACCAAGGGCGACATCTTCATTGATGATGTCAGGGTTAATGATGTCTCTCCCAAGGATCGAGATATTGCCATGGTCTTTCAGAGCTATGCGCTCTACCCTCACTTCACTGTTTACGAGAACATGGCTTTCGGTTTGAGGCTGCGTAATTACGAGCCAGAGAAAATAGAACAGCTAGTAAATCATGCCGCCGAGCTTTTGGACATTAAGCATCTGCTTCTGCGCAAGCCCAAGGAGCTTTCTGGAGGTCAGCGCCAGCGTGTGGCTATGGGGCGTGCCATTGTACGCCGTCCTAAGGTCTTCCTTATGGATGAGCCTCTTTCCAACTTAGATGCCAAGTTACGTGTGCAGATGCGCGCCGAGTTGCAGAAACTGCACCAGACTTTGGGAGTTACCACCATTTACGTTACGCACGATCAGACTGAGGCCATGACCCTGGGTGATCGCATTGTTCTTATGCACCAGGGCATTATCCAGCAGGCAGCTCCTCCTTTAGAGGTCTATGAGCACCCCAGCAATAAATATGTGGCTGGTTTCATTGGTACTCCTTCTATGAACTTTGTCGATGTTAAACTGGGGTCGGCCGATAGCGGTGTAGCCATAAAAGGTGAGGGATTCGATATATTGGTCCCGGAACGCCTGGCTGGTCGTTTGAAGGAATTTGTAGGTCTTGAATGCATTATGGGTATTCGCCCCGAGGATATTTACGATCCCAAGTATGCCCGTGAAGCCGAGTTCACTGTGCCGATTATGGCCAAAGTTGAGGTCTACGAGCCCATGGGGTCCGAGGTTTCCTTGCATATCGCCTTAGGTACCAGCGAGATGGTAGCTCGGGTCGATGCTCATACGGATGCTAAAGTTGGCGACCTGGCCAGCTTGGCTATCGATACGCGTAAGATTCATCTCTTCAACAAAGAGACAGAGGTTACTCTGCTCTAGTTACGAAACGGCTGATGTATGGTTTTCGTGGGTTTAGAGGGATTGAAGAAGCGGAAATTTTCGTTTAGCTAAGATTAGTTCAATGACTTGGAAGCCTTTCTCTGTTACATTTTGAGAGAGGCTTTTTAGTTGGAGGATACTTTGACTGAAGATATTTTGTTCTCCAAAGAGGGCATAGGCATAGTTACAACAGCTGCAGAACCTGCCGATTTCTTTCAGGTTGGCAATGAGGATGCTGCAGAAATGCGCATTTATCTGCGCTATCAACTTTTCCGTAATCTAGATGATTTCGCTCTGCGCAATACCTCGCAGGAACAAGCTGAACTGCTTTTAGGTAGTCATACCAAGGAAAACAGTTGGATAAAAATTGAGGAAGCGGTTGAAGTAAAGCCAAAGAACGGCGCCTTCCCGGAATCGGTATGGCGTGAGGCTTTTGCTCAGGCTTCTAAGCGTTATCCGGGAATGAGTGTGGTTGGCTGGTTCCATTCCCATCCTGGCACAGGTGTGGGTTTGACCGATCAGGAAAAAGAAGTCCACCGCAAGTTCTTTCCTAAGCAGTCTCAGGTTATCTATGTTATTGATCCAGTAGTGCGTGATCGCAATTTCTACCTTTGGCATGAAGGCCAGATGTGCAATAGCGGTGGTTTCCGCATTTATGGAAAAACGGAGAAGGTGTCAGCAGTGATCGGACGTGAACCAGTTAGGCCAGAGGAATATATCAACGAGCGTTATTTGGAACGCAGTGTTGAGAAGTTGCAGAGAATGCTGCGCCATCCATCTGTTAGGCCGATAGATTATGTAATTTTGGTTTTGGTGGGGTTGTGTTTGGGAATTCAGGTTCTGCGCCCTGTTCCCACTGCCAAGGTGGATATGCGCGATGTTTTGGCCAACCAAACTCAAATGTCCCAGCAGATTGAGGCCGTAGACAAACGGGTAAAGGGGTTGGAAGGCCATTTGGAGGCTGTGGGCATTTTAGACAAAGAATTGGGGCTTCCCGAGACGCCTGCTTCAGTTCCAGCAGTTAAAGCATCTCCTTCTTCCTCTGAATCCGGCGGAGCACTCAAGAATGATGAAACCAAAGAAAAAGCTGAAGAAGCCACGGCTACTCCCGATAAGGCCCTAATTGGTGATAAGGTTATAATCCATACTGTAAAAGCTGGCGAAACCATCTCCAGCATAGCTGAGAAGTATTACGGCACTAGCAATCCCAAGGTATGCCGGGCCTTGGGTCGATTTAATAAACTGCCCGCTCCTAATTACGAGCATATAGTACCCGGTGATAAGCTTAAGATACCTAACAAGCAGAAGGTGGGTGCTCAGTAAAACTGGATAGGTCCGAATTTGGCTATCTCTTGAAGCCTCGCGGTCGAAGCTTTTCTGTAATGAGAGTGAGCCGTGAGGCTTTTGTAGATCGGCCCAGATGTTTTGCATGTACAGGGAGGTTTTAGTGCTCTTATGTTTACCATAAACAAAAAATTTTTTATTGCTTGTACTGCCTGCGCTCTGCTGAGTTGCAGTTTGACTAGTTGGGCTCAGGGAGAGCCTGAAGGTGTGAGAGAAGCGGAATATTTATTGGCCGCCCGCGATGGACAAGGCTGCTTTGGAGAACAGGCCAGGCTCTTAAGCCGAAGTGGTTTGCAGGGCGATGTGGTAGCTTCTTCACCAGTGGAGGAAGGTAACTTCCTGGCGCTTTTGAGGCAAGATAAGGGTTACAAGCTGGCTTTTTACTGCAAGGAACTGGATGTTGCCGGTTATGTGCGCCATAAGGATAGTGACTACGCCGATCCCCACAAGTATCGGGCCTTTTTGGAAGCCGATCAGTTAAGAGCTGATTGTAGCATGGAACGCGGCCCCATGATGTTCTGGCTGGAAGTACCTCACGATGTGCATAATAAAGATGCTCATTTGGGCAAATGGGAAGGCAGCTTGCATGTGATTCCTTTTTACGCCTTTTACACCATTGAGGCAGGCCGCCACATAAAGTTGGGCGATATCTTTTCAGCAAGTTATGAGTACCCTTCACATTACCATGACCGCCCCAGTGAAGAACGCACGCGCCAGTTGGCGGCGGCTGCCTTCGGGCCGGCTTTGCTTTTGGCAGATGACATGCGAGCCCGTGGTTTCAACCCAGCCAACCTGACCGCCTCTGGCAAAGCTGATCCCGCAACGAGCGCGACGGCGGGAACAGGTTTTACAGTAACTATATACTCCAATTCCTATACTCAGGGTTACAAGGCTCTCGACAGTAGAGCACCTCAAGTATTAAATACTGCTCCAAACCTGCAGGATATACGTTTTGTTTGCGACAGCGACGGAGTAGAAATTTCACTGGAGAAGGGCACGTTTGATATAAATTCTAGAAAGTTTACGCCTCAAGAAAAGATTTTTACAATCAAGTCTGTCAAAAACCAAGTTTACCAGATGAAGGCCTTCATTGGAGAGACGGTGCCCTATTACCGCTTAACGGCGCGTAAGGGTGAGAAGAGCGGCTACTGGTTCGTTCTGCCCGATTTTAAAGGTGAAAACGACGGCGTATTTTATATAAAAAAGTGATAACTCAATTAACAATTAGCAATTAACAATGCTTAATGCGTAATGCTTAATTTGGAATTAGTAGTGAACAATTAGCAATTGGGCGTACGAGGGGGGGGCTGGCGGTGAGCGGGGGAACAGAAGCAGTTCCACCGTCTTCTACAAAAAGCAGCGGGGCTGTTACATTTCCTCGAATGTAACAGCCCCGTTCTCAAAGAGCCTATTTAAGGTAGAGACTAACTGATCATACCTGTCTGCTCGATAGTCATTTTACCATCTACCCAGCGTACCACACCAACGTAAGCGTTACCGTTACGATCGAACAGATCCTCTTTGGTTACGCTCTGGTTCGGCTCGGTATAGAGTATGGAACCGTTCTTGATCAAGTTCTTCAGATCTTTGAGCAGGGAAGGAGCACCGTGACGACTGCTACCAGTTACCTCTGCACCGGAGAACATACCGTATTCGGGGCCGCTCAAGGTTACAGTGACATTTTCAGAACTCGACATGGCCTGCATATCGGCAGCGGTAGGAGTGTCATCACCCTCTTGCAAGATGTTGCGCTTGATCATATTGTCCAAGATTACATCGTGGTTGCGCCCATCGTTATTTTCGGCATCGTATTTCAGCATGCACAGGGCCATATCACGATAGCTGGCATCTCTCTCGGGGGAAGTCTTCACTGCACCGGCCAAAATTTCCATGCTCTCACGCCCAGCAGCCTTAATGGCTTGAGCGGGATCCATGCCCTCTCTGATATTGCGGGCTGTGATATCCGTTAAAATGTCGTACTGGGCACCGGTGAATATCTGCGACCAATCGTGCATTTCCGTGGTGATGGGATGATCGGCATCGGGCTTGGCGGGGACTGTGCTGGGATCTTGCCACTTGTAATCGTGGCGGAACGTGCGCAGGTAATTTCCACCAGTTACGTCGGTCCCCATACGTTTGTTGATAACCTGACCGAACTGTTCGGCACAATTGGCTAAGCAGTTATCCTGGCGCAGATCACCACCGCACTGCTGGGCCGCCAATTGGCAAGTTTCATCGGACTGAGTAGACATAAAGAGAGCAGTGGAATCGGCAAAAGCCTCATGGAAACCTTGGGTATCAGCATTGAAGCTCAACATGAACCAAGGACGCTGCCCATCCAAAATAGCGTGGCCTACCTCGTGAGATATGACCTCTCCAGAGCTACCAGTGTAAAATTTCTCCTTACTTAAGGGATCCGTGCTGTGGAAGAAGTTGAGAGAACCGCCGAACAGACGTGTATAATAGGCGTTCATCTTCTCACCCTTGTCGGCGAACAAGGAGATCTTCTCACGATCGTGCGCGAAAGTCATACCTTCACCGAAGATAGACTTCATTTCATCGAAAGTGTGCTGAACTGTGGCCATTGTATCGACGGCAATAAACTTTTTGGTTTGAGTTTTAGAGTCAAAAACATAATTGCCATCTCTGTTAGGCCTAATAATAGGAGGAATAGGTTTCTTAATGGAGCGTCCAAACTTTACGTTAGGAGTCTCGGGACGCAAAATACCCTTATTGACGACAGGTATCTTCACGCTGACCGGTTCCATGACCACTGCGTCTTGAGGCTGGTAAGAAAACTCCACCTCTCTGGGCTCAGAAGCTTCTGTTTTAGGAGCGACAGAAGCCATTTGCATATTGCTATTAATACTATCAAACGAATTCAGCGAACTTATCAAGATGACGACTCCTCCAATGAAATCTCTGTCATGTTAACACAAGATCACAGAGAAAAATACTACATAAAGTTAAATTTCCTTTAAATTGGATTTCCTGTCCATTTAAAAGCGCCAACGATCGCTATTTTCCTAAACCTTAATTAACTGGCAAGTAGTACTTTGGTGCCGGAATAACTCAATTCGAGCCCATCTCCGGCTAACGCCAGGTTACCTGGGCCTGTTTGCGGGCGACGGTACGCTGGTAATGAACAGCCGGCCAGCCTATGGCTAAACAATCTACAATGCTTTGGCCAAATTTTAGCCCAAGCTCACGGCGCATTTTGAAGTTAAACTTGGCCAAGTAAGTGAAGAAACCCACGTGCAGAACTCCCAACCCGAGGGCATTGGCCATCTGCTCTATGTTGGCCGAAGCCAGGCCGCCATCCAGGTTGCTTTGACTCACTATCAAAAGCACTAGCGGAGCCTGTTTGAACAAGAAGTCATCTTTAGCTCTGGAGAGTTTCTTAAAATCTATGGGTAGCTTCAAATAAGGATTTAAGCTAGACATGAAGCGGGCAATCCTTCTGAAAGTGTTCATTATGTCGTGCTGAAACTTATCTTTGTCATGCTCTAGCACTATGTAGGAAGTTGTCTGCCGGTTGGCACCCGTGGGAGTAAAACGTCCTGCTTCAATTAACTGTCGGACAAGTTCTGGTTCCACCTGCTTGGGCAAGAAATGACGGATTGAACGCCTGAATTTCAAGGCTTTCAAGAAATGGTCTGCATCAATTTTAAAAGTTTCCGGATCATAGGTCTCTATATCGTTGGTAATATAGTCGGAATTGGGCGGCACCAGAGTTATGGCATTCTGTGGGCATATGGCCTGGCAGTGGCCGCACATAATGCAGTTATCATTTATCTGGCAGACCTTGTCTCCAGCTATAGCTAGTACAAAATTAGTGCAATCTTTTGTGCATAAGCCGCAGCGGATGCATTTATTGGGATCTATAATGATTGTGTTGCGCATTGTCCAAAAACTCCCTTGCTTATTTTTTCGATTTACCTCTCCCGATAAGACTGTAAATAATCATTGAACCTATGGTGCAGACTAGCATAATGGTGGAAATAGCGTTAATCTCTGGTGTGATACCGAATTTTAGCATTGAATGTATCGCCATGGGAAGGGTACCTGAACCCACGCCGGCATTGAAAAAGGTTATAACAAAATCATCAAAGGATATGGTAAAGCAGAGAAGGGCGCCGGAAATAATGCCGGGCAGAATCTGCGGTAGAGTAACGTAAATAAAAGCTTCCCAGCGCGTGGCTCCCAGATCGGCGGCAGCTTCTTCGAGCGCAGGATCCAAACCCGCTAGGCGGGTGCGCACGGTAATGGTGACGTAGGAGATGCAAAAGGCAATATGAGCCATTATGACAGTTACCAGAGAGAGCCTTATGCCCAAGCTGAGAAACAGGGTCAAAATGGAAATGCCCATGACTATCTCTGGAACTACTAGAGGTACAAAGACCAAACTTCCAAGGAGATTACGTCCCTTGAACTGATAGCGAGCCAGCCCCAGAGCGGCCAGAGAGCCAATTAAGGTAGCGAAGAAGGTTGCACACAAGCCCACCTTAAGACTGTTACCCAGAGCCCGCAGGACCGTTTCATTGTGGAAAAGGCTTACATACCATTCTAGCGTGAACCCCTGCCAGGCGGCGTTACGCCGGTCGGTATTGAAGCTGAACAACACTAAAACAACTATCGGAGCATATAGGAAGCTGTATATCAGCAGAGTATGTAGGCGCAAAATCCAGGAAGAGCGCCTTTCGGTGGCGCGGGGTACACTCATGCCAGCGACTCCATAGAATTAGACATTTTAAGGAAAACCAGTATAGAGCAAAGCATCAGCCCCATCAAAACTAAAGACAAGGCTGAACCCAGAGGCCAGTTGAAGAATCCTAGATACTGCTGCTGAATTAAGTTACCTATCATCATGGTATCAACACCTCCCAGGATTTCTGGAGTGACGAAATCGCCCATGGCTGGCACAAAGGTGAGCAAACAAGCGGAAATCACGCCAGGAAGCGAAAGCGGTAGTACCACTTTGGTGAATGCTTCCCAGGGAGGGGCACCTAAATCGGCGGCAGCCTCCATAAGTGAATCATCCAGCTTTTCTAAAGAGACGTAAAGTGGAAGGATGGCAAAGGGGAGGAAACCGTAGGTTAGGCCCAAGATCACCGAAAAGGGCGTATTCAACATATCCAAGGGCTGACTGATCAATCCAATGTTTAGCAAAAGGGTGTTCAAAAGTCCTTCGGTTTGCAGAATAGTCATCCAGGCAAAAATGCGGATTAGGTAAGAGGTCCAAAAGGGCAACATCACCAGAATAAGCAGAACTGGCTTATATCTGCCTCCATAACGTGCTATATACCAAGCCAACGGGTATCCTAAAAAAAGGCATAGGCAGGTGGTACAGAGGGCATACTTGGCTGAGCGCAGCAGAACGGGCAGATTCTCGGCGTTGACCACGCTTCTGAAGTTGCTAAGTGTGCGTATGTTGGTCAGCATGTAGTCATCGTTTATAGAGTGAGTCGACATAGAGACAACGGAAATCAGTGGCAACAGAAAAAAAGTGCAGATATAGAGCACAAAGGGGGCCACCAACAGCACACCTATAAGTCGCTTGTCGAGCTGTTTAACCGGCTTTATGGGAGTGGGAGCGGACTTGCTGGTGGAGCCAGATCCAGACTGGCACGACTGTTCCTGGCCAGGTGAATCTGATGGACATGCAGATGATTGAGGCCCAGAAGCTGCGAGCATGGCAGGCTTTGACGATACCTCGAGTCCGTCCGGCTCCATGGTCCCTTCCTTGGCGTTGGTTATAGTTATTTCGTCTTCTTTGGAACCCATTTTCCTACCTGAATCCACCAATTTCCTCAACCCGCAAATGCAACCGGGAAGCCCTCGCCCATACCGCCAAGCGGTGCAGACGGTGGGAGTATGTCAATGCTTAAATTTGATATCTTCCCACATTCTATCCCAAACCTTTTCGTTGGCTCCAATATCCTCCTGAGCAAAAGTACGGGCCATCATATCGGCCGGCGGATACCCCAGGGGATTGTCTATAAGAGCTGCATTTACATATCGGCGGGAACTAGAAATGGTATTTGGATAGCTGGTAAAGTTTGTCACTTTGGCTACATTCTCCGGCTGCATCACAAAATTGAGAAATTCTACAGCCTCTTTCTTGTGCAGGGCATCGCTGGGAATACACCAGGAATCGATGAAGAAAAAACTACCTTCTTTGGGTAATATGTAGTCTATGTTGGGGTTGGCAGCCTTGGCTCTGGAAATATCGCCACTCCAGGCCTGAGCCAACCAAATTTCACCGCGTACCAGACCGTCTATATAGTCGTTGGTGTACTGACGCAGTATGCGCTTTTGATGCAACAACTCGCGCCGAGCCTCGTTGAGCTCATGTTGATCCGTAGAATTGCCGTTGTAACCGAGCCGGATAAGAGCCGCTCCTATGGAATCGCGTTTTTCATCAAGCATCGTGATGCGACCCGCATAATCTTCATCCCAAAGATCGTTCCAGGAAGTGGGGGTGGCTTTTACATACTTGCGGTTATATCCTATGCCAGTAGTTCCCCACAAATAGGGAACACAGTAACGACACAGGGAGAGCCAGGGCTCTTTTTTGCAGATGCTGATAAGATCGTCGTAAAGTTCAAAGCCCTCTATAGGGGCGATTATTTGCTGGCGAATCAGGCGGCGTAACATGTAGTCGGAGGCTACCACCAGATCGTAACCGGCTCCCAGTTTGAGCTTGGCAAAGAGCACATCTTGCGAGGAAAATTCGTCATAAACTATGGAGATATCAGTTTTTTGACGAAAATTGGTAATGGTATCAGGGGCTATGTAATAAGAATAATTGTAGATATTTAGGTTGCGACCACCCCTGGAGGCACAGCCAGGTAGCCCCAACGAGAGCAGTCCCAAAGCCGAAAGCCCAAGGAACTGACGCCTGCTCAAGAGAGAGGCGTCAGGAGCCAGTACCTTCAATGAGGGCTTGCTGCTCATCTCTTAATTGCTCGATTTGGGAAGCAGAGTCGCACTGGATAAGCCCCAATTTACCCATACCTCCTCGCCAGGGTCAAACTCCGGCTCGTAAGCATGACTTTGGTTCTGACGCTCAGCCATTACGACATAATCTTCACCAACACGCACAGTAATACGTGTATGAGCGCCCATAAACACTGTGTCTAAAATACGGCCAGGGATACTTATGCCTTCTTCGGCAGAATTTTTGAGAACTTGAATTCGTTCGGGACGGATAGAAAGATCGGCCCACGAACCCTCAGGCAAACCCTTCCTGGTCGGCACCAAGATGTCGCGCCCAGAGAAGTTGACGGTAGTTTTGCCGTTGTGAATTTGACGGATCTTAACCGGAAGAAAATTAGCTGTACCTATGAAGTCGGCTACAAAGCGGGTGGAAGGATGGTTGTATATATCGGCAGGAGTACCTACCTGCTCGAGTTGTCCCTTGCAGATCACGGCCACCGAGTCCGACATGGTGAGCGCTTCCTCCTGGTCGTGGGTAACCAAAACAAAGGTAACTCCCAACTCCCTCTGCAAGCGCTTGAGCTCAAACTGCATTTCACGACGCAACTTCTGATCGAGCGCGGCCAAAGGCTCATCTAAGAGCAGAACTTCCGGCTCATTGACCAGTGCCCTGGCTAAAGCGATGCGCTGCTGCTGACCGCCGGAAAGCTGGTTGATCTGCCGCTTTTCCGTGCCTTTAAGCTGCACCAACTCTAAGGCCCACTCCACCTTCTTGGTAATTTCCTTTTCCGAAAGCTTCTTGCGCCTCAGTCCAAAAGCAATATTTTCGAAGACATTCAGATGGGGAAACAAGGCATAGTTCTGAAATACTGTGTTAACTTGCCTTTGAAATGGCGGAAGATGGGTTACATCCTGACCGTTTATGAGGACTTCGCCCTTATCGGGTTCATCGAAACCCGCGATCATGCGCAGGGTAGTCGTCTTGCCACATCCCGAAGGGCCCAACAAAGAAAAAAACTCACCGCGGTGAATTTCTAGGTTCATCTGATTGACAGCTGTCACAGAGCCATAACGCCGGGTTACGTCCCGGAACTCCACGACCGATTCTTCCAACTACTGACCTCCTTGTGCTGCTGACGGACATACTTGGTCTCATGCAGGTGATATCTTAACATAAATGAAAAAAAAAAGAACCCCCTCGGGAGTTAATTTTTAGCAACAAAAAACCAGGCCTCATATATGCCTAAAAAAGCACACAAGAAACAGAAAACAACCTGGGGCGCGCTATTGTTTAGTAAATGGTGCGTCGGAATGACCCCAAAAATACCTTATGAAACCCCGAAAGCATAAAATATATTTTTATTTCTACACTCGAGGCTGTATGAAGTTTGGACGTTGATTACCACCTTTGTATGCGTGACTGAACTAAAAGGGCTAGGTCTAAGAAAGAACGTAAATCGGCAAAACGGGCATCGGCAGCCAATTCACAGACCAAACTTTGACGTGGATAGTAAATTACCATTATGTACAGACCATTCAGTTCTTTGGACAAGCTGGTCTTCACAGCAAAAGGGTTCAGCTCAGCAGTAGTGGTTTGCTCATCTGAGTCTGCAGCGTTGGCTGCGTCGTCATAACTCTCCACAGGGCCATCTGTCGCTCTTTCTGCAGAAGAAGCCCAGGATGGTTGGTTGAACTTATTAGAACCAGCAATGGATGCCTTTCCCACATATGGGGAGGTCCCGTTCAAGTTCTGGGAACCAGTGGAGCCTAAACCATACTCACTACCAGCAATTACACCCTCAACGCCATTACGATCGTAGTCGTTTAAGGAAGCGTTTGTTGGAGCAGAGCCTGCACTGTCGCCCGCTCCTGGAGTTTGTCCAAGATGGGAGTCAGCCGTTGCCGCAGAAGCGGCGGCTCTAGAATCTCTCAAGGTGCTACCTTGAGAGATCATTATATTTTTGTAAGGGTCAGCCGCCAATTGACGGCGCAATTCGTCTTCAAAGCCAACAGGCAACTCCGTAACAGGCAAGGCCTTAAAGGTTGGAGCTTGGCTAGATTTAATCAGGCCAGGAACCACCTGATCGTAACGCTGTTCACCTTTGGGAGCTATAGCCGAAAAAGTGAACTCACCTTGAGCCGTTTCCAAATCGAAGGGCTTTTCCGGTTCTGGTGCTGGCATAAACGAAATAAATGCCTTTTCGCCGAAACCTTCCAGCATGCGACGGTTGAGCGCTGCTGCTTTGAGTGTATTAAAATCACTTTCGGCAAAGAGTCCCATGTCATTGCCGTAAACAGCTATTTGGAAAAAACCGTGCTTTTGAGTGTTGTAACGAGTTACGCTAAAGGGTATAGGCAACTCCGTATTAGGACGACGCAATTTCTCCGCATAGACGGAGCGGCGCGGCCGTAGGTTGGGAGCAACTATGTCGGCCGTACGCGGTGTAGCTACTACATTTTGAAACGGTATACTTGGGCCATCTTCACCAGGCGTCTGAGCCACTTGAATATTGTGCTCCGCCGAACCGGTATCGCTATTCTCACTCCCCGGATTGATCGAAGTTTCACCACCTTCTCTTGCATGAGACTGAGCAGATGCGGGGGAATGGAAAACTGCCCTCGATTTTCTTTGGGGAAGCTGCATAAAGTCCACAGGCGGCCCAATACTGGCGAAAGGAGGCAATTCCCAAACCTTAGGAAGAGGCTCTTTGCGAACGGGCAGGTTGTTTACAGAGGCCACGTCCAGATCTCCCATAGGTAAAGCCAGAGGGGGTAGAAGTGAAACACGCTCGCATTCTTGTTCGCGGAATTGATCCTTGCAACTTGTTATTTGGGCAACCTCCCTTTCGGTTATAAGACGCCCAGAAAAGTTATCAGGATAACGTCCTTCCTCAGCACAAGAAGGGCTAGAACCTACGCATACGAGGCCCAAACCCAACAACAAATTAAATATAAGCAACAAAGTTTTAAAGTAACAAGCGTGCTTTGCGGAACACATAAAAAAGCTGCGCCCTAATGTTATCTCCTGGACTGGTCAATTCCTCCTTATTTAAAAAAATTATCAATTATCAATTAGCAATTAGGAATTATGATATGGAAAGACTGCTAATTGTTCATTGTTAATTACTAATTGCTCATTGGGTGGTACACTACACAAAAGAGGTAGTAGGGTGCTTACTTAGAAGTAGGCCTACCTTGTGAATCTATTGAATCTATCAAGAGCTGGAGAAGTTAGCTGAAGATATGGTTGGTTTTCTTGGCACGCCGGTACTCTACGAACAAGAGTTGGATTTGCAGCATGATTTTTTGATTTATGGCATAGATGATACTGCCTCCATTATTCGTGAGTACTCTCTCGGGGTTAATACCTATTCTCCCGAGTTGCGCCGTGATTTCAATAATTTTTCAGCTTACGACAGTAGTGAGCGTTTTGAGGGAGTCAATCTACTTTTGGGTGATTCCTCTGCCGATTTCCAGCTGCCGATGATCTACATAGGTGGAACCATTTGCGCTCCTTACATGACCAGCGATGTAAATTACGCCTACGCCCTGGATGCCTTGCCGCAGGAGCGTACGGTTTGGTATTTGGGGTGTCGTAGTTATACTGCAGAAGAGGGGGATTGGGCTCGCTACAATCAGCGGCTCATGGCCGCCCATGAGGTCAGCATAGACACAGCTTTGAAAACCTCCATTATGGAGCTGAATGGGGTTCCCGCTCGCCTGATCCTCAATATAGACATTTTGGATCCCGTTTGGGCGCCAGCCGTAAAAAGGCCGGCCGGTTTCGGTTGCACTCCTGGGGAACTTTTGAAGACCCTGCGCTGTCTGGAGGGGGCTTCCATTGCCATGGTTCAGGTTTGCGGCGTTTATTCCGAAGATGAACATAGTAGTCAGGCAGCTCAGACCGGTCGGATGGCGGCAGAGTTTGCCAGAGAGCTGGCTCTTACGGTATTTCCTGGTCGCTTGAAAGCCGCAGTGGCCGAGGGAGGAGCTTAAGCATTTTTGACATGTCGGAAAGAAAACTGATTCCCAGTGACTACAGCTTGGCTTCCAATTGGCTGGTTTGCCCTTCCCTTATTGAGCATCCTGTAGATACTATTTTTCTTTGCCCTACTTGCTATAGGCCCGATAATCCTGAAGCGCCTGTGGTATGTGAGATAGATGATGTTGGCCTGAGGGCAGCTATGGCTCGCTGCGACCTTTTGCAGGCTTCCCTTTTCCGACAGTCAACTAACGTATTTGTGCCCGTTTACAGACAATGCAACGCTTTTGGCATGGGACATATGAGCCAGCGTGAAATCCTCGAGGTTTATGAAGGATATCCGCGTACTGATGTCTTTGCAGCTTTAGATTACTATTTTCAAAAGATGAACCACGAGAGGCCATTTATTTTGGCCGGTCATTCTCAGGGATCTCTCATGGCCATGTATGCCTTAACCGTTTACTTTGTTAGGCATCCGGAGTTGTACAAGAGGATGGTTGCTGCTTATGTGATAGGGTTTGGGATGTTTAAAGCGCTTTTGCAGCAGAACCCCCATTTGAAAATGGCCAAGGGAGCGGATGATACGGGAGTGATTGTCTCTTACAATACCGAAGGCCCTGAAAACAGTCATGCTCACAATGTGGTTGTGTTACCGGGCTCCGTCGCCATCAATCCTTTGAATTGGCGCACCGACGAAACTTATGCGCCTATCAGCTTAAACAAAGGATCTCTGCATATTGGTGATGACGGCATACCTTATCTGGGCCTTCCTTTGGCCGACGCTCAGATTAACTTAGAGCGGGGAACTGTAATTTGCAGGAGTTTGCCTGACCCTGCTAGGTATGTCTCCCGTCATGTCAGTAGTTTCGGTCCGGCCAGCTTTCATTCCATGGACTACAGCTTTTACTACGCCAATTTGCAAGAAAATGTCGCTTTGCGAATTGATAGATTTCAACTGAGCTCTTGATGGGCTGGCCAAGTTCGTCAGCCTAAAGGAAGCGGTAGTGTTAGACGAGCTTCTCTGGGGCGGGCTCTTGAAAAAATATAAAAAACTTGCGGAAACGGACCGCTTCCCTCTTTACTTTTTGTGTGTGTTAATGTATTATTCTTGCGCTAAATCGTTGTAGTGTCTGAGGAAAAATCTTTCGAAGCCTTCTTGTCCCCGTTAGGAAGATTTTGCGGAGTTCCTTAGATGGGAAGCGGTAGAGCGTGATTAAGCCGCAATTGTTTGCTCGGTTGCGCCTGTTGCTCAGTGTGAGTGAGCGGCGGGGCTTTATATTTTTGTGAACCGGCTTTTTTTTTGGCCCCCGCTTTAGTATGGGGCGACCGGCCGGCACGACGTGGAGGACTGGCAGTGAAGACGTATGCCGTCAAGGCCAACGAGATAAAGAAGGATTGGTACGTAGTTGACGCCGAGGGCAAGACCTTGGGACGTTTGGCTACTCAGATCGCCCGTGTGCTTATTGGTAAGCACAAACCTACGTTTACACCCCATATGGATGTGGGCGATTTCGTTATTGTTTTGAATGCTGATAAGGTGGTGCTTACCGGTTCTAAGGCCACTCAGAAGGAATATATCCGGCACTCGCGTTATCCCGGCGGTTTGAAGACCGTCAGCTACGAGGAAATGCTTCAGAAGTTCCCCGAGAGGATTATCGAGTCTGCCGTGAGTGGCATGCTTCCCAAGAATAAGCTTCGTGATGTTCGTATGCGCAAATTGAAGGTTTACACCGGCAGTACGCATCCCCATCAGGCTCAGCAGCCTCGCCCTCTTCCCGAGGATCTGTAGTTCGTAGGCTGGGAGCTGGGTTACTTTATTATTCGAGGATCTATCTGTAAAGGGGTAAGTTAATGCCTAAGGTAAAAACATCAGCACAGTTGATTGCATCATATCAGGCTGTTGGCCGCAGGAAGCGTGCAGTAGCGCGTGTTCGTTTGGTTCCCGGCAACGGTCGTATTTTAATTAATAAGCGTCCCTATGAGGAGTATTTCCCTCGTGCCACTCAGCAGATGTTGGTTCGTTCTCCCTTGGAGACCACCAAAACTGAGGGCAAGTTCAATGTGTATGCCACCTGCGACGGCGGCGGCGTTTCTGGCCAGGCCGGTGCGGTGAAGCACGGAATTGCCAGAGCATTGGAGTCTTTCGATGGCGCTTTGCGCACTGAGCTCAAGAAGGCCGGCTTTATGACTCGTGACTCTCGCGAGAAAGAGCGCAAGAAGTATGGTCGCAAGCGTGCTCGCCGTGGTTTCCAGTGGACCAAGCGTTAGTTTTGTAAGTTCCGCTCTGCCGTGCGGTAGCTGCGGAGTTCGGCCCCGCTTATTAGGGGTTTAGCTGTAAGGTGCTTCGTTCTCAAGGGTCCAGTGACCGTGAACGGAGGCCTTTTTTTTGTTGCTTTTGCGTAGTAGGTAAAGCAGTAGTTGGGTTGTTTGCATTTTGCTGAGCGCAGGACAAATGCAGTACAGTCTGGTTGTTGAGTGCATTTTGTTCAGTTAGGTTGCCTTTGTCTAGAAGGCAGCTTGAGTGGTAGCCTTGAAGAGGTGCCCGGTAGGACGGCCGTTAAGAAAAGGGCCGGTGGAATGGTTGCTAGGAGAAGGGCTAGCCTTGAGAGCGAGTCCTGTAGGGGTTTCTATGACACAACAAATTCTTATCATTGGCTTAGGCCAGTTTGGCATGTCCTTGGCGAGAACGCTGTCGGAAAAGGGCGTGGAGGTTTTAGCGGTAGACAAGAATATGGCACTGGTGGAGGAAGCCTCGCTTTTTGTGGCCGATGCCATGCAGATAAATGTAAATGATGAATCGGATATGGCCCGGCTGGAACCCTCACGGCGGGATGCCGTGATCTGTGCTATTGGTGACAGCTCTAAGCAAGATTCAATTATTTGTACAGCTCTCTTAAGTCAGATGGGGGCGCCCTTTATCGTTTCCCGAGCCAGCGATGCCGTGCATAGCCGGATTCTAAGAGCTGTGGGGGCCCATCTTATAATCAATCCTGAGTTGGAATTTGGGCGGCGCTTTGCCACGCGGCTATTGAACCGTAAGGTTATGGTCGATACCGACTTGGGAGATGACATGCTGCTTACTGAGATTAAAGTGCAGCC
>OMRK01000068.1 GCA_900313515.1 uncultured bacterium
ATCCAGCCTAAAACGCCGCAA
Organism: uncultured bacterium; assembly: GCA_900313515.1. Classification (GTDB taxonomy): domain Bacteria; phylum Vulcanimicrobiota; class Xenobia; order Xenobiales; family Xenobiaceae; genus Bruticola. The sequence goes on from OMRK01000068.1 coordinate 22, forward strand.
GCTTTGCAGGTTTATCTTTTCTGCCTAAATTTCGCGCAACTCCAGATGATATTGCAGGCAGAGCCGGTCATCTAAGAAGATCTGCACCGTGTAATATCCTGCCTTGGGGAAGACAATATTTTCTAGGCGGAATAGAGTTAAGAAGGGTGTATGCTCATCTTTTAAACTGAAACTTTTCTCAAAAGTGGACCCCTCCACCGTACCGCCATCAGGATCCAAGATCCGCATTTTTGTATTAAATTGCCCTTGCCCCATGCTCCAACCGTTGGCAATGTAAAAGTATTCAAAGGGCGGCGTGGGAAACTCACCACTGGGCAGATCGAAAAAGATCCTTTTAAAAGACAGATCGTTGCCCTCCATGACAGCTTCTAAGCAGGGCACGGAAAACTGTAATGCCGGTTTCATGTGGTTAAAACCCTCCTTTTTCACTCCTGGGGTCAGCCGATAATCCGCCAAGCCCAGTTGCCACCGCCCGCTCACTCAATAAATTGCGAGATGGGGCGGGCGGTTGCAGTCTCTATATCAACCTACGCCATTTCTTACCCACCTTTAAGGTGCTCTCTTTGACCACCTCAACGCTGACCGTAGGATCCTTAACTATCTCTCCATTGAAAGAGGTCGCTCCCTGGGTGACAAAGCGCCTAGCTTCGCGCTTGGAGGGCGCTAACCCGGCTTTAACCACCAAGTCAACAATGCCAATCGGCCCTTGGTCAACTTCTGCCTCTTCCATATCTGTGGGAACGGCTCCCTGAGAAACGACTCGCATCCACTCGGCATCCGCCGCCTGCGCCTGTTCGGCCGGATGGTAGAGAGAGATGATCTCCCGGGCTAACCAACGTTTTACATCGCGCGGGTTTTGCTCGCCCAAGGCCTTATCCACCTTTTCCAGATCGGTATCGGTGCACAGCTCAAAATAACGGCGAATCTTATCGTCAGGCAGGGTCATGAGCTTGTTGAACATTTCCTGAGGAGTTTCGGTAATTCCAACGTAATTGCCAAGGCTCTTGGACATCTTCATAACACCGTCCAAGCCCTCTAAAATGGGCATAAGCATTACGCTCTGCGGCTCCTGGCCCACCTGCCCCTGCAACTCACGACCTACCAGGTCGTTAAATTTTTGATCGGTTCCACCCATCTCCACATCAGAATGGAGCTGGACCGAATCCCAACCCTGCATCAAAGGATACAGGAACTCATGCACGCCTATGGAGACACCGGAACTGAAGCGCTTAGTGAAATCGTCGCGCTCCATAATCCTGGCGACCGTGTAGCGAGAGCACAGAGTTATAACATCGGCAAAATTCATATTTTCCAGCCACTCAGAATTGAAACGCACCTCAGTCTTCTGAGGATCCAAAATGGCTGAAAGCTGATCCCTATAGGTAGCAGCGTTGGCTTTGATCTGCTCAACACTGAGAACCTTGCGAGTTTGACTGCGACCAGTGGGATCGCCAACACGGGCGGTGAAATCGCCTATAACAATAACTACCTGATGTCCAAAATCTTGAAACTGGCGCAGTTTGCGCAAAACTACAGCAAAACCCAGGTGAATATGCGGCGCTGTAGGATCCAAGCCCAACTTAATGCGCAAAGGCTTATGATCGCGAATGCTGCGCATAAGTTTACTTTTAAGCTCGGAATCGCTGATAATTTCCGCCGTACCTCTGCGCAGCTTGGCCATCTGGACCTCAGCCTGAGCTTCTATTTCGGGCGAAAAAGCCTCAGACGCTTTGACATGTGCGCCTTCCTTATTGGCAGCAGCTTCGGCTATGTGCCCCTCTTGGGCAGTATTTATCTCGGAATTTTGAATATCCACCAGTTTTCTCCTAATAACTTACACCTTGCGGATGCTGACAATAGACAACATGTTACCGGCCATCAAGAAGCCAAATCCAGCTTCTTCCTCGCCTTCGATTTCCACAACCAGGCCATCTTTGCGATACTCTTTAGCCAAACTTTTCAAAGGATAACGCTTTTCTGCCGTTTCCAGCATCCAGGCCCCGCCCTCTAAATCCACATAACGAATC
>OMRK01000044.1 GCA_900313515.1 uncultured bacterium
ATGTCGGGCATTCTGTTAGGTGCCGGCCTACTTATGCAACCAACCTGGGCCGATTCCACCTGGAAGTCTATGGATATTCCCAATACCGATGGTGGTTTGGTGGTTTCCCCAAGCCTTCTAGGCTACAAACGTCTGCAAGTCTTCTTTGGCTGGTCCAACAACAAGAGCCTGATCAAAGCTCCCGAATTCTGCTTTTCTATGATGGAAGGTGACAGTTGGACCAATATAAAGGCTCCCTTTTTCGGTTCCAACCTAGCCGGCGTGCGCAAAGTGGCCTCAGCTGTAGCGAAGTATACCGTAGGCATTATCTTTCAGCACAATATCGTTGAGCAAAGTGATAACGCTTTTGAGATCATGTTTGCCTACTCCAACGACAACGGTTGGAGTTTTACCAAGCCTGCCGTGTGCGATAGTTATGTTACCGATAACGGTAACGGTTCCGATGTAAATATTGCTGGAGTTGGCGGTCGCAAGCCATCCCTGTGTTTTGCCTGGATTGCCGAAAATGACATGGTCAAAGCGGCCATTTTCGATCCTAAATACCGCGGTGATCGTCCCAGGGCCTGCAATCTGGGCCGCCACGGCGCCAACAGCGAGCGAGTGGAGTTGGCCGGCGAGGATAAAGGCGGTTTCGTCAGTGTCTGGAACGATGGACATAGCCTCAACAGCTCCTATATTCGTCCCTTGGTCGGCACTAACGATGATCCAATAAAGGTAGCCCAAGGTAAGTTCGGCCTCAACTTTTCGTTGAGCGACAATAGCGGGCGCAACACCACATTGGTTTATGATCTGCCTCGCTTGACCAAGAGCGATAAAAGCAGGCGCCAGGTGCGCCGTTGGCAAGATGGCGCCTGGCAGACGGTGGAGGCCGCCCCTCCCGTTGGCGGAGAAGCCAAGTTGGGTGCGGCTTTGGAATCCTGCCAGGATGAAAACGGTGGCCTGCATGTGGCCAGCTTGAGCCGAGACGGCGAAACCATTTACTACTCAGCTTTAAAAGACGGTCGTTTCAGTACCCCCGAAGTTGCCGTAAAACTTAAGCCGATAATTGGCTGTACCGGGTTCAGCATTGCCGTTTGTGGCAAATATGTTTACATATTTGCCAGCCAGGGCCCAAGTTGCCAGTGTGTCCGCCGAGCCTTGGATGCCTAAGGTGGATTGGGAGAAACTTTACAGCGATTTGTCCTGCAGTGCTTCCAGCCCCCAGGCTGTGGTGTCGGCCTGTCTTTTGGGCTGGTCTTGCCGCTATGACGGTCGTTCCAAGCCCCAAGAAGATCTGCGCAGACGCTACTCGCAAGGTGAGCTGGTGCCCATTTGTCCGGAGGTGCAAGGTGGATTGCCAACCCCTAGGATCCCCGCTGGTTTGCAGAATGGCGCGGGTCGCGAGGTCTGGCTAAATACCGCTCAAGTGGTTAATAGAGAAGGCTGTGATGTAACTGCACAATTTAAGAAGGGCGCAAGGGTTGCTCTGGCTGTAGCCCAAAGATTTAACCTGCACAAAGCCATATTGAAGCAACACAGCCCCTCGTGCGGCTGCGGCAGCTTCGGTGGCGCCGATGGCCAGCGTCACAAAGGTGATGGAGTAACCTGCGCTCTGCTCAAAGAAAATGGAATTGCCGTAGAGGCAGCCGGAGAATAAACAATGCAGATAGTCGTTCATTATCATGAAATAGCCCTAAAAGGCAGCAACCGCAATTTATTCGTAAAACAGTTGGTTAACAATTTGCGCAAAACCTTCCAAGACATGGGCAAGCTTTCGGTGCGCGTCCTGTACGGAAGAATAACCTTCAATCTAGATTCCGAGGACATGGAAGAAGTACGCAGGCGTATGAGCAGCGTTTTTGGAACAGCCAACTACGCAGCCGCCTACGAAGTGCCTCAGGATCTGGAGGAGATGAAAAAAGCTGCTTGGCGCTGTTTTTGTGAGACTCCGGGCGAGACCTTTGCTGTGCGCTGCCGCCGAGCCGACAAGAGCTTCCCCATGCGTTCGGCGGAAATAGAGCGGGCCGTGGGCGGTTATCTGGGAGACCGGGCCAAAGACTCGGGACGCCCCGTTAAAGTAAACTTGACCAATCCCGACATTACCATCCGCCTGGAAATTGTCGGCAAGCTAGCTTTAGTTTCTGGCCAACGTCTGGCTGGGCCGGGTGGCCTTCCGGTTGGCACAGCTGGAAAGATTGTAGGGCTCTTGAGCTCGGGCTTCGATTCGCCGGTAGCGTCTTGGAGCCTAATGAAACGCGGCGCCCAGGTTGTCCTGTGCCATTTCCACTCCTACCCCTTCACCAACAAGGCCAGCCTGGAAAACTGCACGCTCCTAGCCGACATACTAACCCGCTTCCAGTACGATACCCGCCTTTATCTGGTAGGTTTTGCGCCAGTGCAGGAGGAACTCTTGAGCCTGACTCCTTCCGATCTACGCATGATTTTGTACCGACGTTCCATGATAAGAATAGCCTCTAAAGTGGCCGAGCGCGAGAATGCTCAAGCTCTGCTTACCGGAGAGAGCCTGGGACAAGTTGCCTCCCAGACCCTTACCAATATACGCGTGGTTGATCAGGCTTGCCAGGATCTACCGATTCTGCGCCCCTTGATCGGAACCGATAAAGAGGATATCCTAAAGCTGGCCCGTCAGATTGGCACCTACGAGCTCTCGGCCCGTCCCTACGAAGACTGCTGTTCACTTATGCTCAGTAAACATCCCTGCACCAAAGCCAGACTTGGGCAGGTTTTGGATTTAGAAAAGAACATGGAAGATCTGGCTAAATTGGAGGCGGAAGCTGTAGATCGGGCAGAAATACTGGATCTGCACTGGAAAGGCGCAAGCGTAGAGCGTACCCAAATTCAAGCCCCTGTCTACAAGGAAGGTGCTCAAGGTTGTCCGCTGCTTTAAGGCAGGCTCTTTACTTTTTCCCCCTCCTAAACTATAATAGTCGGGCTGTTTACAGCCTTACGTTTTTATCGTTTTTCCGGAAAGCGCTGGGGGCTGACCTGCTCTCTGGAGGATCAAGGTGTAAAGTAAGGCTTGAATACGTGAGTTTGCGATGAATATCGATGTATCTGACATAGTGGAGAATCCCGGTGCTTCCAAGGAGCTGCATGTAAGCAAGGCGCTTTCCTTCGAAGGGCTCGATACGGTTGGCCCGGTGCAGGTGGATCTGCGCCTTGTCAGTGCGGGTAAGGGTGAGCTGTCGGTCACCGGCAAAGTGCAAGCCAAGGTTAATTTGACTTGCTCTCGGTGTGCTGGAGAGTATGTACAGCCCTTGGAGGTCGATATCGAAGAGCGCTTTGTTCCTCAGAGCTCTCTGCCAAGTCAGGATCAGGCAGAGGAAGATGTGGATTTTGAGGACCTGTGCGTATTCGGATATGAAAATAGCGAGCTGGACACTGGGGCTATGGTGCGAGAGAATCTTCTGGCGAGCCTTCCCTACCGTCCACTGTGCCGCCCGGACTGCCGAGGGGTCTGCCCTCAGTGCGGCCAGAATCTCAACGAGGGGGCTTGTAAGTGCGGGGAGGCGGAACCCGAGGTGGATCCGCGCTGGAGCGCTCTTAAGAATTTTTCTCAAGGTTAACCTAGTGGTAGGTCAGCCTTTCAGTTAGCGTTTAGTTGTAAGAGGAGTCAAAGAAATGGCCAATCCTAAATATAAAACCCCCCGTTCTAAGACACGCAAGCGTCGTTCCCACCTCGCTTTAACGTTGCCTAACGTGGTTTTGTGCTCTAATCCAGATTGCCGTGCGCCCAAGCTTCAGCACCACGTGTGCAAAGCCTGCGGCCAGTATGATGGCAAGCAGATCCTCGCCCCTGCAGAGAAATAATTAACGGGGTGAGTGTTTTTAGCCAGACGCCTGCAGATGCGGATGGAATTGGGTGAATCTGCCCAGCGAACCTTTATCCGTAGCCTGCGGCGTCTTTTTTCTATGTCCAACAGAGCTGCAGCTTTTGGTTTCAGGGTACTCTGGTACACACAGGAGCAGTTTACCCTATCCTATAGCAAAGGATACGTTGAGCAGGCTTCCCTCGCCTATAGATGTGCAGGCGTTGGGGGGTGTCGCGAGGTTATATGCTAACTTTTAATTTGGAAGGTTCAACCGCTGTTATTACCGGCGCCGGTCGAGGTATCGGTAAAGCAATTGCTGAAAAACTGGCTGAAGCTGGAGCCCGCGTGGCCTTGATTGCCCGCACTCAGAGCCAGATCGAGCAAACTGCTGCCGAGATTGAACAGAAATATCACGTAGAGGCTAAGGCTTTCGCGGCCGACTTAGGCGATCCTCAGCAGATCGCCTCGCTCTTTACCAATATTTACAATGAGTTCGGTCATATTGATATTTTAGTCAACAACGCTGGCATAACCCGCGACAATATTTTGTTGCGCATGAAGGATGAGGACTGGGAGCAGGTTTTGGATGTGAATCTGCGCTCGGTCTTTTTATGTGTCAGAGCAGTGCTTAAAAACATGATGAAACAGCGTCATGGTAAGATTATAAACATTGCCTCTGTGGTAGGCCTCGCCGGTAATGCTGGACAAGCCAACTACTGTGCCTCAAAAGCTGGAGTTATCGGTTTCTCCAAAGCTATAGCCAAGGAGCTGGCCTCACGTTCCATAAACGTGAATGTAGTAGCTCCCGGTTTTATTGAAACGGATATGACCGCAGCTCTGCCCGAGCAGGCCCGAGAATCTATTCTGCAGCAGATCCCCTTAAAACGTCCTGGAAGTCCCCTCGACGTTGCCAACATGGTGGCGTTTTTGGCTTCTCCAGCAGCGGATTACCTCACTGGACAGGTGATGTGTGTAGACGGCGGCATGGTCATGTAGCTGCCGTCGTGCGGCCTTTGAAGCTAAAAAAAATTAGTACAGCTTCTTAGGTTTGTAAAAAGGTTTTATCTATCAGGGGTAGTATGTTCTCCCCGGATTGTTAAACGTTATGTTTTTTTAATACTTTGGAGGTCTATTTTTAAAATGGCTAACAGTGACATCAGAGAGCGCGTTGTAAATATTGTGGTTGATCAGCTCGGTGTGAAAAAGGAGTCTGTCACCGACGACGCTTCTTTTACCGGTACCTTGGGAGCCGATTCCTTAGACGTGGTGGAAATGGTCATGGCCTTCGAGAGCGATTTTGGCGTAGAAATCCCCGATGACGATCAAGATAAAATTACCACCGTGGGCGAAGCCATTGAATATTTAGAGTCTAAAGTGAACTAGGTATTCTTTGAAATTTTAAGGGGTGGGGTGAGACATGCGGGCTGTTACGCCTGCATTTTTTTTGTATAAACGGGGGCTATTACATAAAAAAAGAAAAGCTCTCGGCCTCCGAAAAGGCAAAGAGCTGCAGGAATTGAACTGCTGGGAGCCTACCTAGCTTCTCATGTTCTTTTTAGAAAGATTTCGTTAACCCAAGTTAAGTGACGTTACTAAATGAACTTGATACTTTTGATAGTTTCTTTCAAAAGAGCAGGAGCTACTTTGTTATAATCGCTGCCACTAAAAATAAACTCAAAAATATAAACCACTTGGCCACGTTGGACGACACATATCTCCACTATGCCTTCCTGCCCCTTGGCTTTAATGCTATATTTAATATTAACCGCATTCTGGCCAGCAACAGAGGTCTTGTCTTTGCTAAGAAGCTTCACCTCTTTGGCGCCTCTCATAGAATAAACTCTCTCGAAACCGGCAGCTAACTTATCTATATAGTCTGATTTATGTATATTGACCGTATCCTTAACATTATTGTAAGTCAAGGTAAAGCCCGAAGCCCCATCGGTTGGATCCGCAAAACGGATCATCTTTGGTTCCTCCTCAACGTCCCTATATTTCACAGGAACAGTGAAGGAAATGCCTGCATCTTTGTTTTCATAAAGCCTGCGCTCACCAGAACTACCGCTGCAGGCCTGCAGCACTAA
>OMRK01000088.1 GCA_900313515.1 uncultured bacterium
GAGGCGGCCGAAGCTAAGGCCAAAGAGATCGTAGCTGCCGCCCAACAGCAAGTTAAGCAAGTAGCCCAACAGGCGCAGGATCAATTGAAGAAATTCAATGAAAAGGCTATGGCCGATGCCGCGGCCGCTAAGCAGGCAGCTTTCGAGCAAGGTACAGCTGAAGGCATAGAGGCGGGCAAAAAGATAGCCCACCAAGAATATGTGGATCTGATGCTCAAGGCCCGTGATCTTTACGTGCAGGCTATAAAAGAACGACAGAAGCTCATTGCCGATACTGAGCCTGCCTTGGCCAAGCTTTCCGTGGGCATAGCTGAAAAGATCATAGGCTTAGAGGTTACCACCGATAACGATGTAATTATGGGCGTGGTCAAGCAAGCCTTGGGCGATCTTAAAGACCGTGAACAGGTGCGCATAAGGGTTAACCCCGACGACTACCACATCGTTAACAATGACCGTGCATCCCTCATGCGAATGGTAGAGGGGCTTAAGGATTTCGAGTTGGCTATCGATTCAAAAGTAGCCAGAGGCGGTTGCATAATCGAAACCAACCTGGGCAACATAGATGCCCGCCTGGAAACGCAGTTGTCTGCCATAGCCACTGCCTTCGAAAGAAGTGAGAAAGGAGAAGCCGACGATGCCTCCAGTGCCACCTAGAACAGGCGTATCCCAGGCCACGCGCCCGGGCGTTCAAGGGTCACGTCAGGCCGTGCCGCCCAAAGCCAATTTTACGGCTCCTAAGCAAGAGAGCGGCGCGGTTGGCACTCAGAAGGCCCAGGAAGCTCCTGTGCCCAAGGCTTCGCCTACTCCGGCAGCTCAGCCCGCTCCTGCGGCCGATAAGCAAGCAAAAGCGCCAGTCAAAATGACTTCAGCCCAAAAGGCCGAGCTGGCCCAAAAGGAGAAACTTCTAGCCGAGCCTCTACCCGTTCCAGAACCGCTCCCGAAAATCACCTTCCCTTCATACTACCTTTCTCTGGAGCGCACCCAGCCGATACGCATGCATGGCCGGGTCAGCCAGGTCATCGGTCTGACCATAGAATCCGATGGACCTGCTGTCAAAATGAATGAGCTCTGCCTTATCTACGAAAAGGAGGGTTCCAAACCTATCCGCGCCGAGGTGGTAGGCTTTAAAGGTAGTAAGGTCATGCTCATGCCTTTGGGCGAGATGGGCGGCATAAGCCCTGGCTGTGAGGTCAGAGCTACTGGAAAACCCTTGTCTGTTAAAGTTGGCCCTAAGCTTTTAGGGCGCGTGCTGGACGGGTTGGGTAACCCTATCGATGGCTTGGGCCCTCTGGAATACGAGACGGAGTATTCCATTTACAACGAACCGCCCAATCCCATCACCCGCCCGCGTATCAACAGGCCCCTGCCCGTGGGTGTGCGCGTAATAGACTCGGTGCTCACCTTGGGTGCTGGTCAGCGTGTCGGTATCTTCGCCGGTTCCGGTGTAGGTAAGTCGACAACCCTCTCCATGATTGCCAGGAACACCAGTGCTCAAGTTAACGTGCTAGCTCTTATCGGAGAGCGCGGCCGTGAGTTGCGCGACTTTATCGAACGCGACTTGGGTCCTGAGGGCATGAGGCGCTCAGTGGTGGTAGTGGCTACCTCCGACAAATCGGCCCTGGTACGTCTCAAAGGAGCTTACACCGCTACGGCTATTGCGGAATATTTCCGTGATCAAGGCAACGATGTGATGCTTATGATGGACTCGGTTACCCGTTTTGCTATGGCTCAACGTGAAATTGGTCTGGCTGTAGGCGAGCCGCCGGCCACCAAAGGTTACACTCCCTCCTGCTTTGCAGTTATGCCTAAGCTCATGGAGCGTTCCGGAACCTCGGCTCATGGTTCCATCACCGGAATTTACACCGTTCTGGTAGAAGGCGACGACATGAACGAGCCAGTGGCTGACACTGTGCGTGGTATTCTGGATGGACACATAGTTCTAAACCGTAAGATTGCCCACAAAAACCGTTATCCGGCGGTAGACGTGTTGCAATCGGTGTCCCGTCTTTACACGGAGATAAATTCAAAAGAAATTCAAAAAGCGGCAGGTGTCCTGCGCAACGTTATGGCCACCTACCAGGAGAATGAGGATCTTATCAACATCGGCGCCTACCAAAAGGGCTCCAACCCCAAGGTAGACTTCGCCATTGAGAAATATGACGATGTGCAGAAGTTCCTCAACCAGGGTATCTACGATCCAGCTCCCTTTGAGGAGACTCGCAAACGCCTTTTGGAGATGTTTGGGGAGAAGAAATAAATATGGCTCAACCGCGTTTTCGTTACCGTTTGCAGCAGGTCCTCGAACTCAAAATCAAGGCCGAGGATGAGGAAAAGGAAAAGTTGGCCAAGCTGATTCAGTTGCAGGCTGAAGAGCTTAAGATCAAGGCCCAGTTGGAAGCCAAGCTTGTGCAGCTCGGTGAGGAACTCAGGGCTAGGCAGGCCAATGGGACCTTGGATATCAATCAGCTGAGGTTTTTCCCCCAGCATATAGAGTTTGTAAAAAATCAGATTGTCAACCAAGAGCTCAGGCTCAAGGAAATTGCCATTCGTATTGCCCAGCAGCGTGAGAATCTTATGAGGGCGGCTCAAGAGCGCCAGGCTTACGAGAAAAACAAGGAAACCAGTAAAGAGCGGTGGACAGCAGAGATGGAACAGGCGGAAAGCAAGATGCTCGACGAGCTGGCTACTCTGAAGAGTGCCCGAGGCGCTTCCGCTCAGTAGATTTCGATTTGTTATAAAACAATTAGTAAAAGGAGGCTAAAAAATGTCTTTATTCGCAAGGATAGATCAAATAGAGCGGCAGATGACCTCATTAGACCATGCTCTCGATGCCAAAATGAGTCCTAAAACCAATGTCGGTTTAAACGGTGTAACCGCCCAGGACTCTGCTTCGTTCCAGAGCATGATCAACAGTATGACTCAGGGCCAGCGTTTTGATCCCTCGACTGTAGCCATCAATTCCGCCGGCGCCGTGGGTGGCTCTGGCATGGGCAGCCCCAGCCAGTTTGATGATATCGTCAAAGAGGCTTCAGAAAAGTACCATGTCGACCCAGCCTTGATCAAGGCCGTAATCCGTCAGGAGTCCGCTTTTAATCCCCAGGCTACCTCTTACTGTGGCGCCCAGGGACTTATGCAGCTTATGCCGGAAACTGCCGCAGATTTGGGAGTCAAGAACGCCTACGATCCGCGGGAAAACATTATGGGCGGTGCCAAGTATTTAGGCCAACTCATGGACATGTTCAATGGTGACATGACCAAGACTATCGCTGCTTACAATGCCGGTCCGGGTTCAGTACAGCAGTACGGCGGCGTGCCTCCTTATCAGGAAACTCAAAACTATGTTGATAAGGTTTTGGGCTATTACCAGGAGAACAAGGGCATTCACACCTAAGCTAGGTTTTGATTATAAGGGGGGGGCGATAAATTTTTAACTTTGAAGGCTAGTTTTTGCCATCCAGGGAAGGGCGAAACTTTAGTTACACTAACCAGGCTAAGCCTGCTTCCCTGCAAAGGAGCAAGTTATGAATAATCAGCTTTTTGTTTCCATGTTAGGAGCCTCTTCTGTGCAGCAGAACGACGAGAAGAAGGCGGATCAGGTCAGCACAGACTCCAGTGCTTTTTCCAGCTGTTTAAAGGAAGCCACCTCCGCTAAGCAGGAGACGGGCGATTTGATCTCTGAGAAAGAGACCAAAAAGGAGGCCACTGAGCGCCAGAAGACTGAGCAGGCCGATGCTCAGGCCCAGGCCAAGGCAGCTCAGGCGAAGATGGTTCAAAATCCCAAAGCTCTGGGCGGCAAGGCTTTCCTTTACGACATGATGTATCGCAATCCCGACACCTTGAGTCTTGCTGATAAGCAAGCTTTGAGGCTCGATGATCTCTCCAAGAACCTCAAGATGCTGGGCACGCAGAATCCTGAGGCTCAGGGCGCCCAGGGCAAGCCTACCACCACCGGCACCACCGGTCAGAAGGAAGCGGCTGTTTTGGACGGACAGAAATTCAACGAGCTCTTGGGTAAAGGCCAGAACAAGGGCAAAGAAGAGGCCGGAAAGCCTACCACAGAGGCGGGCCAGGCGGCTTCAGCCACAGGAAAAGCCGAAAGCGGCGCCAAGGGCGAGAGTACCAGTGCCGTACTCACCGCCAATAAAGCTGAAGAGACCCACAGAACTCAGCAGCTCACCCAGACTCAGAAACGCCAGCAAGTTATCGATCAGATCGTCACGCACATGGAGATCCGCAACTTCACCAGTAAAGATGTCCTCTCCCTGCGTTTGAACCCCGAATATCTGGGCGAGTTGAGAATTCAACTTTCTCGTACCAAAGACGGCGAGCTCAGTGCTAATTTCCTCACCGACTCGGATGAAACCAGAGAAATTCTTACCGATAGCCGTGCCCAACTGCGCGAGCAGATCGAAAGAAAAGGCATGAAGCTGCGCGCTATCGAAATAGAGAAAATATAGCAAAGCCCAAGGCAAATAGAAAACTGGAGGGTGCTTGACTTGAACGGCGCCCTCTGCAGTTCGCAGTGTAAGTGGCTTCAAGAGTTTGTATTAGATTATTTTCCCCTGCTTGGTTTACATTTGTAATATTTTTGTAACAATATGTTTAAGCGGCGACAACAAGTTTTTGTTATGCTTGCACTGAAATGGGGAAAGCTAATTTCTAGCAGAGCTAGTTAGGAATAGCTAAGATAAAGCCCGGTGGGGTTAAGGAGGCAAATAGATCATGTTTGATTTTAATAATTCAGCCAACGCCATTCAGCAGAACCAGACCATGCTGAATTCTTATTTCCAGAACTTGCAGAACCAGTTCACCCCTGGTTACAAAGCGGAAACTGTACAGTTTAACGATATTATGGGACAGACCATGGGCGGTGGCGGTGCCAAGACCCAGTCTTCGGGCATCATTTTCAGCCAGGGCCAGCTCTTCCAGACCGAGTGCGCTACCAACCTCGCTATCGATGGTGAGGGCTTCTTCATGGTTAACGATGGCAACCAGACCCACTACACCCGCGATGGTCGCTTCGCTTTCAACAACGGCATGCTGACCAACAGCGAGGGCAAGAACGTTATGGGTTATCAGTTAGATGCCCAGGGCAATATCTGCAGCGATCCTCAGCCCATTGAGTTGCACATGGATCCGGCCACCAAGCTGTACGGTGGCAAGTACACTGGTTACCACTTCGATGAGACTGGTAAGCTGTACGGTGAGCAGACCATAACCGATCCTACCACCGGCCAGAGCGTTTCCGAGTCCGTGCCTATTGCCCAGGTCTCCATTGCCTCCTTCGCCAACGCCAGTGGCCTGAAGAAGACCGGCACCACCACCTTCGGCAAGACCGATGGTTCCGGTGAGGCCGTTGTGGGCGTGGCTGGTCAGGGTGCCATGGGCCGCATTGCTGCTGGAAGCTTGGAGTTAGCCAACGTAGACTTCGCTCAGCAGGCTGCCGCCATCGGTATGGCCAAGCAGAACTACGAAGCTAACTTCGCAGCCTTCAAGGCCATGGATAAGCTCACCGAGTCCGCTATCGGCCTGGTTCGCTAGTGTTTAGCTAACCTGTCGGCCTACTCCCCTCCTGTAACGTTTGCATTTTGGAAGGGATGGGCCGCTCAAAGAATATACTTACGGTGTTTGGGTTGCCCGCTAGGTAGCGGTTAGTTCGAGCGCAAGATGATCCGCCTTGGGTCCTGAGGATTGTTCCTCCTCGGTGCTTGCAGGGCGGGTTATTTTTTTTGCAAAATCTTTCCCCAGCCTCATTTGATAACTTTAGCTCAATTGACACTACCCACGTTTAAAAGCTCTGCTTGCTTTTGCGAGAAATATTCAACGTTCCATCTAAATATAAATGAGGCTCCAACGGTTCCGATAAAAAGCTAAAAAAAGTTGAATAATTGATAGATTTAGTATTGAAAGAAAGTCTTGTGGCTGCAATTATCCTTGGTTGGAACATACAGCTAGCGTAATTACAACAATTTGTTCCTAGCTGAGTCATATTGTTTAGGAAGTATCATGTTGCGGTTATTGCAAAGCGGTAACCGGCGACAACTATCGTCGTATCTGGGATTGTTGTTGTCAGTATTGACCCTATTTCTTTCTGTAACCATCGCTGGTTGTGGCGGGGGCGGTGGTGGTACCATAAATGTACCCAATGTTTCTTTAAACGTAACACCAAATGCTCCAGTTACTCCTGTGGGAGTGAGTTGTTATTTAAATGCTATAGTGCATTATGGTAATGGCGAGAGTAAGAACGTAACCGAAGAAGCTACCTGGAGCTCCGCGGACAAAAATATTGCTACTATCGATGAGACTGGTAAGGTTACTCCCGTGAAAGTGGGAACTGTTGAGATTACTGCCTCTTATGGCCGAATTGATACTGTTGTTACCCTTACTGTTACTGATGCCGCTTTGCAATCCATAAAGATTGAATCTAAAACGGGCACTTTTACTACGCCTAGCAATATTGACTTAAATCTTATTGCTATAGGAACTTTTACCGATGGCTCGTCATCGAGGATAACCGAAGATGTGGCCTGGTCTAGCAGCGATACTGCCATTGCTACCGTTGATAAGGGCGTGGTCTCTCCTCTCAAAGGCGGAGAGATCTATGTTAGCGCTACTTCAGCTGATGGCAAAATCAAGGCCGAAGAGTCAGTCACTATCACTGATGCAGTGGTCGAATCGGTTACCATAGGTTCTAAGACGGGTACCTTTGATTCTCCCGTTGGTGAGCCCTTGCAACTTACCGCTCAGGCCAACTACTCAGATGGAACCTCTGTAGACATAACCAGTAAAGATGCTACCGAGTGGCAGAGCGATTCTACTTCCATTGCCACGGTTGATAAGGGAGTTGTCCGTCCCATTGCTCA
>OMRK01000157.1 GCA_900313515.1 uncultured bacterium
GTGGGGTCGACCGTTTTGGTACCGCGCAGGTTCTTGAGCTTTTCTTCTGGGCCTATGGCTAAGAACTGGTTAACTTGCACCTCACCCTGGGCGACCTCTATTTCCTTGATCTTAATTACGTAGGCGTTGGGCTTCAATTGCAGGTTATCACGGAAGCGCACGCCAGGTACGACTATGCCCAGTTCAAGAGCAATATGGCGACGGATTGAGGTAACACGATCGAGCAACTTGGCGCCTTGGTTGGGGTCGACCAAAGAAAGAAGGCCACGACCGACTTCCAGAGAGATAGGATCGACTTGCATAAGCTGAACCACGCTCTCGGGTTTCTTCTGCTCGGCCTTCTTCTTCTGTTCGGGTGAGGCAGCTGCTGCTGAAGAAGCAGCGGCGGCAACAGCCACTTCCTGCTTTTTGGAAAGTATGCTACCCATAGCCAACAGAGCGCCACCAATTCCAGAGAGGGCGATGGCTACGAAGGTAGGCAGGCCGCCCAGAAGGGCCAGGACACCCAAGCCCAGCATGAAGAAACCGGCCATTTTAAGGGCCTGAGGCTGACCGGAAACCTGCTCGATTACGTCCTTACCAAGGTTGGCTTCAGAGGCTGCACGCGACACCACCATACCCATAGCCGTGGAGAACAAGAAGGCGGGCAGGGTGGTCATAATGCCGTTACCGATTGAGAGAATAGCGTATGTATTGAGAGCATCGCTGGCGCTCATGCCATGGTAGAGCACACCGATACCGATGCCGCCGACCACGTTGACGATCATAATGACCACCGAGGCCATAGCGTCACCTTTTACGAACTTACCGGCACCGTCCATGGAACCGTAGAAGCTCGATTCGCGCTCTACATCCTTACGTTTACGCCTAGCTGTTTCGGCGTCTATAGCACCTGAGTGCATATCGGCATCGATGGCCATCTGCTTACCTGGCATAGCGTCCAAGTTAAAACGGGCCGCCACCTGGGCAATACGTTCAGCACCATTGGTAATTACCATAAGCTGAATGATAATTAACACGATAAACATGATAAAGCCCACAATCAGGTTGCCGCCTACCACGATATTTCCGAAGGCTGGTATCAGGTGGCCGGCGCCGATTGGTACCTTCTGCCCTAGTTCATTTATGGCGGTTTCGCTGCCGTGCAACAGGATCATACGGGTGGCCGATACGTCTAGAGCCAGACGGAAAAGGGTGGCCACCAGCAGGACGGTTGGGAAGACCGCAAATTGCAGGGGCTCATCAATGTAAATAGAGATTAAGACGGTAATAACAGCGGCCGCTACATTAAAGGCCAGAAGGACATCGAGCATGTCCGGGGGGATGGGAATAATCAGCATTCCGACGATACCAACTACCACTACAGCGCTGGCTGCCTCGGAATTCTGTAGGAGTTTTCCCATTATGCCCTCAGAAGGCTGAGCACCCATATACTACTTCTCCCATGTTTAGAAAAATAGAACAGAACGGCCCGTTCCCGGATAACATCAGGCACACGCCAGCAAATCCGAAAACGAGCACTGCTTTTAAGAGACCGCTACTAGCGTCTTCCTGTTACCATGCCCCGGGCAGAGAACTGAGCTCTGGGCATTGAAGGAGAGGCCTTGGCTGCTCGGCGACTTGGCGGTGGTGCGTTACGGGCCAAGCGGCGGCGACGCATGAGCTCACGCTTCCTCTTTAGTTTAATCACGTAAGCTAAAACCTCGGCTACAGCCTTGTACATTTCGGTAGGCACGGGGCTCTCCAGCTCGCAGGTTTTGAACAAAACTCTGGCCAGCTCGACATTTTCCACAATGGGAACATCATGATCTTCGGCCATAATCTTGATCTGTACAGCGGTTATGTCTTCACCTTTGGCTACCACTATCGGCACGGGATCCTCACCCTGCTTGTAGCGCAGAGCCACTGCCAAGTGAGTAGGGTTGGTAACCACCGCCGAGGCGTCGGGCACGTTCTGCATCTGGTTGCCGCCTCCACCTCCGCCTTGAGCATTCTGACGCATAAGCTGGCGCAACTTACCCTTGATCTGAGGGTTACCTTCGGTCTCCTTGTACTCATCCTTGAGATCTTGCATGCTCATACGCATCTGCTTCATGAACTGCTTCTTTTGGAAGATATAGTCGAGACCGGCGATGGCGACCATGCCGATAAGCACCTTCTGGACCAACGCCTTGACAGTCATTCCCACTACACCTAAGGTTGTCATGAGTGGCACAGCTGGCGCTCTCTGTATGTCGGGCATAGCCTCACCGACTACCATATAACATATATAGCCAATGATAGACAGTTTGGCTAACTGCTTTAAGAGCTCTACCACCGATTTCATGCTAAAGATTTTCTTAAAGCCACCCAACGGATTTATCTTATCGAGGCTGGGCTTCAATGTCTCTGTGGAGAATATGAACTGGACTTGGGCTAAATTGGCGATAATAGCCATCAGGAAACCCGCCGCCAAGAGCGGTGCTAGCACCAGCAGAATAGTGACCATGACGTGGGCAATATCACTACTCAATTGGCGATCCAGTACATTGTAAGTAGGAATCAGCTTCCAAATATAGATAGTGATGTCGGCTATTCTATGTAGCATACCGCTACCGGCACCGTACATGGCGCCAGCTATAGCCAACAGCAGGCAGGTGGATATTACCTCCTGACTTTTCATTACTTGCCCCTTCTTGCGGGCTTCTTGTAACTTATGTTCAGTTGGTTCTTCAGTTTTGTCGCTATCTTGACCACCCATCTATATCACCTCCCTTACGGCTTCATCATTTGTATACATTGTATCAGAGATTCCAGGTTTAATTCAAACTGATTTCCCATAACTCTCAATATTAATGGATAAGAAATTCTTAAAAGCGTGAAACCTATGGCAATGTTGAGTGGGTAGCTCAACATAAAGATGTTCATTTGAGGTGCCACGCGTGCCAGCAGGCCTAAAGCACACTGGGCTATAAACAACGCCGCCAGGGCCGGGGCAGCCATCTGCGTACCTATAACCAAAAGGTCGGAACTGACCTTTATCAGGTACATGGCCAAATTTTCCGAAATGTGAAAATAGGTTACCGGGATGACCTCGAAACTTCGGTGGATCGCAGCAAAGAGTTGGTAGTGACCGCCCAAAGTAAGATACAGATTCATGGCTGTGTAGAAGAGTAGCTTACGGATCAGGTTGATGGCGCCGTGGCTAGCCGGATCGAAGGAGGCCGCCGAGGACAAACCCATCTGAATGTCCAGCAACTCACCGCCGAACTGGGCAGCGGCTATGACTATGAAAGACGTATATCCCAAAATCAAACCTACGCAGGCTTGAGTGAGCAGGGCTAGGAAAAATTGGAAAAGATCGTTGGGAACATCGGGGGGAATGTGGAGGGTGGGATATATAACAGCAGTGGTGGCCACGGCAAAGCCTGCCAGGGTTGGCGTGTTGATGTGATCACTACCCGTAATAGGTGCCTGCACGAAAATAAGGCAGATACGGGTGAACGCCAGAAGCGCTATGCCTAACAGTTGTAAAGCCGGGCTGTCTATCATATCAGTTTACTTGGGCCCCATACGCGCAATATCGGCCAATGTTGATATGGTAAAGCTGGATAGCATGTTGAACATCCAGTTTCCACATAAAACTATCGACATAAACGTAGCTATGATCTTAGGTACGAATGATAAGGTTTGCTCCTGCACCTGGGTAGTGGCCTGAATTATGCTTATCAAGAGACCTACAGACAAAGCGGATAACAGCATGGGGGCCGAAAGGACGAGCACCAGATAGAGGGCCTTGGTGCACAGCGTCAACACAAAGCCATCATCGAAAGCTTCTGCCCCTAAAAACAGCATTTTATCTAAACTCCTCCTTATCTCTTTATTACTACGCCAGCTAAGATTGTCTAGGTTCTTGGCATGTTGAAACTCTCTACCACCCCCTTGACTATTAAATGCCATCCATCGATCAATACAAATAAAAGTAATTTAAAAGGCAGAGAAATGGACATAGGCGAGAGCATGAACATACCCATCGACATGAGCACGGAGGCGACTATCATGTCGATAATCAAAAACGGCACGTAGATCAGAAAACCAATCTGGAAAGATGTTTTGATCTCGGAAAGCACAAAAGACGGCAACAGAATGTAGAAGGGGATATTCTTACGGTTTTTAAGTTTCTTGACTCGGCCGATATTAAGAAATAGCTCAATATCCTTATCGCGTGTATTGTAACTCATGAACTCCTGAATGGGTTTATAGGCCCTTTCGAAGAAGTCCGCTTGCTTTATTTTACCGGATAAGTAGGGCTGGAGGGCATTATTGTTGATTTTTTCCCCTACAGGCGCCATCACAAACATGGTAAGGAAGAGGGCTAAACCCATCAAAACCTGCGTGGGAGGAACCTGTTGAGTGCCCATGGCCGAACGCAAGAAGCTGAGGGTCATCACTATGCGGATAAAAGCCGTGCACATGGCCAGAATGTAGGGTGCCAAAGACAACATGCTCAGGCCGCCAAGGAGAAGCAGGGTTGTTGAGAAGGTTTGCTTTTCGTTGGCAGTTTTGCCATCTATGCTTATGTTAGGCATGTTCAACTGCGGAAAGGCATTTTGGGCTTCAGCTGCGCTGCTGAAAAACCAAAACAGAACGCCGAGCACAATCAGCGGCAGACAAATTGTCAATATGCGTTTTAGGCGGTAATTCATTATTCCTCCCGCTCTGCCTCAAAATAATAGCAAAGCACTCGAACGCCTTTTCCCCATGTGGTGAGCGGTGACTGCGACCAAACTTGATCTGGTGCGGAATCGACGCCCTCCACACTCCGGGGAAACGGCTCCTAACATTCTTTTTTATTCTGACGACACTCTCTATTAAAGCACAAATACGCTGGTCATTAAAGTGATTAATTGTGAAATTTCGGAACTGGAAGGGAAGAAATGTACTGAGACAAGATCTTTTTTAAGGAACTGGAAAGTGA
>OMRK01000077.1 GCA_900313515.1 uncultured bacterium
CAAGCTCTAGTTAAGGCGGGCGACCACGTCCAGGCCGGCCTCACCAAGATTGCCGTTCTAAAACAAGACTGACACTCTCCAGCCTGATTTGACAGAGAGAAAGGCCAGGGATATAACGAAAGAGGTGCTACCGATAGACGGTTTAGCCCAGTAGTTTTGGTCAAGAAATAACCGTTACTTGCTAGAGTTGCGGTTATTTGTTTTGTGCGTTTTTGCTATCCCGACGTCCGAGCATATACCCGGAACTAAAAGAACCAAAGCACAAGCTCAAGACTGCAACGAGACCTTCTATTGTCAGCATCACCCGAGCCCTCCTCTCTTAGTCTCCCTTTAGGGGAATAAGCGCGAAGGGTCACGAAAGAAGCAAATTAAGGCTGCTCGGACAGCTCCGCTCCCCCGGCTTTTTTGTATGTTTTCACCAACTTGTAGCGTCCATCCTGAATCTTTATTAAGTAAACGTCGCGAATATCCAGCATCCTGGCCAACGAAAACTTACCGGTAACACCGTTCCAGCAAGGCCGAGCTCCCTTAATTTTAGGATCTTCACCTATGGAACGAAGGTATTGGCACATTTCCTGACGGCTGGACACACCATACTTGTAAGCACTAAACATGATCTGGGCAGCATCAAAGGCAGTAGCATCTAAATGGGAAGGTGCCAAACCGCCAAAGGTGCTCCTGAAGCGTTTTACGTAATCTTGCACGGCCGGATCCGGGTTATCGCTGTGAAAATAACCCGACAGAATGACTCCATTCACCGAGTCCCCGCCTACAGCCAAAAGGTCCTTGGTAAAGGGAGCAACCTGACCGGCTATGGCAATATCATCCAACCCTCGCCCACGCAATTCTTTGGCGAACAAGGCCAACGGTGTACCTCGGTAATCGGAGAAGAAAACGCAATCAGGTCTCTTCTTCTTAATTTCCTGAACAGCCCCATCAAACTTTACATCGGTAAAACTGGTTTCCAAAATAACACTGCCGCCCAAACTTTTAAAGCTGCTGCGAAAATATTCGGCTACGTTGGCCGAAAGCACGCTGTCGGTATCGACAACTATAGCTGCATGCCTATATTTGTTTTGACGCAGGTAGCTGGCAATGGCGGCACAACGCATAGCGTTAGTATCAGAGGCCGTAAAAACGTAACGCCCCAGCCGCCAAACACCGGGAGCTGAAACTACCGGTGCCAATACGGGCATTTCTGCAGCGTTGAAAAAGGTCCCCAAAGCTAATGTCACCTGAGAGCTGAAAGGCCCAATTATACCCAAATATTCCTTGTCGGCCACAATGCCACGCCCAATTTCTGTAGCGGTCTCCGTGTTGGAATGGTCATCGTAGATATCGATAACAGCCAAACGCCCCTTTTTATCTCCGCCCTGCAGATTGAAGCTACTCTGAGCCATGGCGATACCGTAAAGTAAGCGGTAGCCTTCAGGCGCACTTATCCCACTTAAAGTCATAAAAGCCGGCAGACGGAAAAACGGCTTTGCGCTCAAATGCACAGCCACATTTTCACGCATTATATGAGCTTCGGCATCGCTGGGGTGGCGTGTAACTGCCCTATCTAGGCAAGCAAGAGCTTTAGACCACTCCTGCCTATTCATGTGGGTACGCGCCGTTTCCTTATCTGGGTTGACCAGCTCGTAAGGTGTATCGAACTCCCATACCGAGTGAATCTGCAAGTCACGATATCCCATCCAAACTCCGCAAATAAAGAGCGCAGTGCAGACCGCAATAAGGATAGCCGCCAGCTTAGAAGTACGTGCGGAGCGAGGAACCTCTATAAAATGCGATTCCTCGCTGTTCTTTTCGGCACTGGCTACAATTACATGATGCGGCTTGCTTATGCTCTGCACAGCTACGCGGCTAAAAGATTCAGCCCGCAACTCCTCTTGAAGCATGGGATCGTCGGCTGCGACCGCGGAAAGTACGTTGATCAGCTTTTTGATAACCGGCCCCATGGTCTGGTAGCGCTTCTGAGGCTCAACCTCCATGCAGCGCAAAACCAGTTTGACAAAATCGTAGCTCAGGTCGGGCCGGTAAGGAGTGACCCGGTGCTGGCCGTAAACCGGTGAAGGCGGCTTACCGGTGAGCATAAAGTAAAGCGTAGCTCCAAACGAGTAAACGTCACTGCGAACGTCTGTTTGGCTGGAATCCTCCCAAATTTCCGGAGGTGCGTATCCTATTGAACCAACAGCAGAGGTATCACGTTTTTTAGTAGGATCGTAAAAACGCGCCAAGCCGAAATCTATAAGTTTAACATGCCCACCAGGCTGGATCATAATATTTTCCGGCTTTAAATCGCGATAAATTACCGGCGGATCCTGACTGTGCAGATACTCCAAAACCTGAGCTATTTCCAAAGCCCAGCGCAGAGCCTGCACCTCACTGGGCATGCCGTTCTGTTCCACCCATTGGGCCAACGTGCAGCCTTCCACCTCCTCCATAAGCAGAAAAGTAGATTCACCCTCGGAGAAGAAATCGACGATAACCGGCAGGCTGCGGTGAATCAGAGTGGAAAGCATGCGTGCCTCACGCTCAAAGTTACGCTTGGCCTCATCTAGCTGGCCTTTATTTTGAATTTGAAGTTCCTTTAGGGCCCAATACTTGCCAGGCAGACGTAGATCGGTCACTCTGTAGACGTAGCCGAATCCCCCCCGTCCCAAAATACCTACCACTTTGTAACGACCCTGCAGAACCGTTCCCATATCTACAGAAGAAGCGAATATATCGGTGCTGGGATTGAGCATCTCCTTGACAAACCCGGCAGTGGGCAAAGCCATGCGCCCTGTAAGCATAGTAAACGAGGATTGCGGCGCATTCCGAGCCGCAGCTTGCTGCTCAGGCTGTTCTTCGTGCGGTGTAGCCTTATCGGCCGCCTGCCCAGTCCCGACTGGGCTGGCTTTATGTTTTTCTATATTGTTATCATTGTAGCCAGTGCCCATGAGATACGCTGTCCTTACTGATTCTCCGCATCATCTACGGGAACCTTAATAAGCAGCCCCAATCCGCTGCTGGGATCAAATTCCGCCTCAACGGTGCCATTGTGCTTGTAAACTACCTCACGCACCATTCCCAAGCTCATGCAGCTTTCCAAATGGGAGTGTGAATTAGCAAAGAAAGGCTCAAATATGCGTTGAGCTTCAGACTCATCGAAAAGGAGACAATTAGAATTGAACTTAACTTGAATTCCCCCATCCGAAAAAGCAGTGGCGACTTTAATGTAAGGCGTAACCGTCTTCCCAACCTTTAAGCACTCACATAAAAAGGCCAGGAGCGCCGTAAAAGCTTGCGACCACTGAGTTGAATTAGCCCGAACCTGGGGCAACTGAGCGTACTTAACCGTGATGGCAATGGAATTCTCATTAAAACTGTCGCGCATAAACTCGAGAGTCTCGGCTAAAACCCGACTTAAATCTGTAGAAGCCCTAACAAAGCGCGAAAAACTCATATTATTCTCTTTGGCCACAGATGTACGCGTGTATACTAGCAACTTTTCAATGATAGTTTTACACTTCTGCACGGCATCGGCAATAATCTGCAAACGCCTGGAGGCCGTCTCGTCTTCGCAGGTACGTAAAAGGCTGCTGACCATGGCTAGCACAGCATTCAGAGGTTGGCTGAGCTCGTGGGCCACTCCAGAAGCTAGACGACCAACTCCGGCCAAGTGGCTCTCCTGGGCGATCTCACCTCTGAGGTTCTGAATTTCCATCTTAACCCTATCAAATTCCTCTTCTCGGCTGAAACGAGGCGCCAAAAGCGAAGCCACTGCAGCCAAGGATTTCATAAGCCCGCGTTCAGAATCCCCAATCTGACCACGTTTGTTCCAAATAGCTACTGCCACGCCACCACCAGAATGACCAAACCACACGGGCACAGACACTATACAACGGTCCCCGGCTCTAGACTCAACCTGTTCACCGCTATCCCAAGCCTGCTTAATAAGATCCTTGACCGTACCCGGCCCGGTTTCTTCAGCCGTCGTGCCTGCCTGCGCCGCACGACGGAATCCTGTTTCCTCATGACCAGGTTGCAGGTAAATTGTGCAACCGTCGGCGCCAATCTCATCCAGACAAGCCTGACAAAGCAGCTGGGCCTGGCTGTTAAAATCATCGGCCGCCAAAGGAGCTTCTTGAATGGCCTCAAGACTGCGCTGGTAGGCATCGCGTTTGCACAGCATAATATATGACCACCAGGCGTAAAACAGTGCCAGAGCCGTGGCAACTATCCACACGATATACAGCAGCAATAGAGCGTCAGCCTCACGTTAAAAATTGATTGCTTAAAGCCCCCAGAGCTTCCATTAAAAACCCGGTAAATCCTCTGATTAGCTAAAGTAAGCCCAGCTTTTAGGAGTCATTTTGCTTGAGTAAACAATCTTATAGCAAATTTATAAATTCAAAAGAGCTACTGGCAAAATACAATAAAAAAAATTGCAGCCATGTAATACACAAACTGGGCATGGAACCCCCTCCTGCAGGATTTTCAGTTATTTATTATTAACTTTCCTGCCCTTGTTGGACTTAACAATTAGAGAGGAATAGTAAAGTATGAAGATTTATTCGGCCATCCAGCCTACCGGAGCTATCCATCTGGGCAACTACGCCGGAGCCATAATGAATTGGGTTAAGATGCAAGATGAGGGCGAGTGCATTTACGCCATTGCCAATTACCATTCCTTAACCGCCATTCAAGATCCCAAGGGCCTGCCTAAACGAGTTTTCGATGCTGCCTTGGATCTTTTGGCCTGCGGTTTAGATCCTCAAAAGTGTTCCTTATATGTTCAGTCACATATCCCAGAGGTTACGGAACTCACTTGGATTTTGAGTTGCTGCGCTCCTATGGGTGAACTCAATCGCATGACCCAGTTCAAAGAAAAGAGCACCCGCACAGATGTGGTCAATGCCGGCCTTTTCACCTATCCCGTATTGATGGCCTCAGACATACTGCTATTTAAAGCCGATGTGGTACCCGTAGGCGAGGATCAACTGCAGCACTTGGAAGTAGCTCGCGTCTTCGCTCGCCGCTTCAACTCCGTCTTTGGCGAAACTTTCCCCGAACCGCAGTCACGTCTTACCAAGTCAGCCCGCATAATGGCCTTAAACGATCCTACCAAGAAGATGTCCAAATCGTTAGAAGGATCGGCCATTATGCTTTCCGATCCCGATTCAGTAATTCTGCGCCATGTCAAGAGAGCTGTAACTGATGCCGGCCCCGATAACGCATCCGGTCAAATGAGCCCAGGTGTGGCCAATATGTTTACCCTCTTGGAAACCTTCTCCGATCAAGAGACGGTAAAATATTTACACGAGCAGTACGATCAGGGCACCCTGCGCTACAAGGAACTCAAAGATGCCCTTGGTAAGGCGCTGGTGTCGGCCATTACTCCAATAAGGGAACGCCGTGAAGAATTGGCCCAAAAGCCAGATTACGTTAAAGAAGTGCTCTACGAGTCAGCCCGCAAGATGCGCGTCATTGCCAAAGCAACCTTAGCTGAGGTGCGCGAGAAAGCTGGTTTAGGCGCACTTCCCGACGCTTAGTGAGTTTTTCAAACCTTACTCCATTTGGTAGAGTTTAGAATGTCACTCCAAACGATTAATGAGCGTTTAGAATACATTGATCTCGAGCAATACTTGCCCCCTTCAGCTAGAGCTAACCTCTGGCTGGGGGCCTTTGTCGTAGATAAATGGTTTGCTCAGTATATCGTGGGCACCCGGCTATCCGTTCTGGCTGTGGATAGCGGCTGGGACGAATCGGTTACCAGCCAAATTATCAGCTTCGCCCTGCGTGAATTTGAAAGGCGCGGCTGGACTCCTAGGCTCTGGTATGTCCTAAATACACACAGCGACTGGGATCATGCCTGGGCCAACAGAGCTTTTTTGGCGTATCCCACCGTTGGCAACCTGGTTAAAACTGTCGCCAGCGGAGAGACTATAAAAAAACTTCAAAGTGATCTCAAAAACGATCGGATATCCCAAATTCGGGATTTCCATTCGATTTTACCCAACGAGCCCGATTATTTCGAGCATAGTCACATAATTGTTCCCCAACTGGCCTTTTCTACAGATATGGAACTTAGTCTCGGCCAAACGAAGGTAACTCTTATCTCCTCTACAGCTCATGCTAGGGGGCAATTAATTCTTCACCTGCCAGCCGAGCAGATTCTGTTGGCAGCAGATGCCTTAGAAACTCCACTGCCCTTTTTGGAAAGCCCATTCAATTTTGGGGAAGCCATGCGGGGCTGGCAATATCTGCAGACACTGCCAATTAAGCATATAGGATTAGCTCACAGCCTAACCTGGTCAGAATCAACAGGCGAATTTGATTTTTCCACACAAGCGCTGGAAGCTAACCTAAACTACTTCAAAATTCTAAAAAAACAAGTGCATGAGCATTTTCAGCACTTCCATAAAACTATACAAACTTGGATTGAGAGGGAGTCCACTTTCTGGCAGGAGAGCCTCACCCAAGATCAAGCCTGGCTGGCACTGGAGGGTAAACCGGTTGAAGCCCTGCAGCAACTGGAGCAATACGAGAAAATTACCGGCGCCTTCAACGATTCATTGGAATGGTTCTATTTAAGAGCACATCACCTAGCTTACATAGGCGCCTGGCTAGAGGCACTAAACGACCCTAAATAGCCCCTCTAAGGTACAGCCAAAGTAGACTCATCCTCTGCAGATTGTTCCTCGGTGGTCTGCTCCTCTTTGGCAGGTTCGGCCTTTTTAGGCTCCCCAAATGATGGCAGCGTAACCGTTCCAGTTTTGGGACTATTCTTTGCGGCAGGTTTTATAACCGCCTGGGGATAACGCACATCAATAAGCTCTACTTTTTGTTTTTTGGCTTCAAGTTTTTCCATCAATGTGCGCACTATGTCCAACTTCACCGACAGATTTTCCAATGTTCCCAGCTTGATCATTGCCTCACTACCAATAAAGTTGAGATGAACAGTTATACTTTGCATGCTGTCAACATCGTAATAGAGCGGTTTAATCTTGAGTGCCTTTTCTACCTGCGGCGCAGCCTTCAGCACCACACCTATCAGCGCAGAATCCATGCGTCCACGCAATGGCACATCAAAATCTACCTTAAGCCGTGGATATTCACCATCCTTAGGGCGCTCCTCCGCCAGAATCCGACCTTCCCTATCGACCAACAACCAACGAACATTGCTCTGTTCTGAGTAAACCAAAACAACCGGAACTCTCTCCACCACTTTAATGACTAGAACCCCATGCGGCTCCAAACGCACACCACTGCTTACAATCGCCGGATCATCAATGAAATTCCTGCAAGAGAACAGAAGAGCCCAATAGTACATCCCCGTTCTAAATGGAGAGCTTTGAATAAGTTCCTCGGAATTCAAAAACTTATTGCCATCAACCCGAATCTGGTTGATCTTAAAAATCGGGGAGAGAAAAAATATTACCTGAGCTATGCAAAAGAGTGCAACCAAGGATAACTTACGCCATACATGGATAGTGCCCATAACGTCTAGTCGCACTCCTCACTTTCCACACAAATAACCTGCTGCGACTTACGCCTACTCAGTCTACACAGGCATAAACATTCACCTGCCCAAAAGGGTGGTGAAAACCTGTTAGTCACACAAACCGCAGCGCCGTCAGCAAGCAGAAGGCTGAGAGGTCAAGAACTCCGCGCAACGAGCAGCACACTTGTTTATGTCGCCTGCTCCCACGAAAAGAACGATATCACCTGCCCGGCAATTGGTGCGCACATACTCGAGAATATCGGCATGAGTCGGTGTATAAAAGACCTGAGCCGGCTGACCGAACTTGCGGATCCCCTCCGTCAAAAGAGCAGAGCTCACTCCCTCTATAGGGGGCTCACCTGCAGAGTAGATATCAGTTACCAAAAGGACGTCAGCATCACCAAAAATAGTACAGTACTCATCTTTAAAGAATTTGGTGCGCGTGTAGCGATGAGGCTGGAAAACGACAATCACCCGTTTTGCCTCACCAGTATGGGCGGCCTTAATAGCTGCCTTGATCTTGCTGGGATTATGCGCGTAATCATCGACAATAGTTACGCCATCAAATTCACCAAGTATCTGAAAGCGACGCTGTACACCGCGGAAGGCCGCCATATAGCGAGAGATATCGGCAAAGTTAAGCCCTATTTCTAAGCCTATGGCAATAGCGGCCAGAGCATTTTGAATATTGTGCAACCCGGGAACGCGTAAAATAAGTTCCCCCAGCTCCTTACCATGCCAAATAACCCTGCAACGAGAAGCATAGTCGGCAAAGGAGATCTGGTCGGCATGTATATCGTTATCCTCTCCCAAGCCATAGGTCACAACCCTCTTCTTTACCCTGGGGATAAGAGAATGCACACCTGGGTGGTCGCCGCACATAACCACGAATCCATTTTCGGAAACTTGGTGGGCAAACTTAAGGAAAAGCTCCTCCACCCTGGCACCGGTCTTATCGTGATCATATCCGCAATCAGCATAAGCCTCAGTCGACAAGTTTACATCGGGATCTATGCTGGTTATTACGGCTATATAGGGCGAAAGATCTATAAAGGAAGCATCCGATTCATCCGCTTCAGCCACCAAGAAGCTTCCCTCACCCAACTTAGCATTGGAACCTATATCATTCAATTCGCCACCGACCACCACAGTGGGGTGTAAATTGGCCGCTTCCAAAATGGTAGCCACCATAGAAGTAGTGGTGGTTTTGCCATGGGTCCCAGCTACAGCGATGCCTTTGGTCGACTGCATAAGCATGCTGAGCATGTGGCCGCGTCCAATAATCTGTATATTACGCCTCTTAGCTTCCAAAAGCTCCGGATTGGAAGCAGGTACGGCCGATGAAACAACCAAGATGTCGGTATCTTCAGGCACATTATCAGCACTGTGGCCACAGTAGATGGTTGCTCCCAAATCCTCCAAACGCTGAGTAATGCGAGAGCTCTTGAGATCGGAGCCCGATACGCTATGTCCCATTTGTAGCAAGATACGAGCTATACCACTCATGCCTATGCCACCTATGCCTACAAAATGGGCGTGTTTAAAATTTAACATCGAAACACCTTCCACGAATGCTATATCTATAATTAGGAATCAACAAAAAACACCGGCAAACTTCTGTTCAATCGTCGACCTAAAAAATGAGACCATCATCGGATGGGAATATTCCGCTTATTCTCCACCAAGCGCATAATTTCCGCCACAACCAAACTGCTAGCTTGAGGATGACCTAAAAGCTTAGCCTTTGCGGCCCGCTCAGCCAGCCTCTCTTTATCACCCACAAAATCTAGTAAGCTTCCACAAAGCTTCTCCTCAATTTGGTTATCAGTAATAACCACAGCAGCTCCATGCTCCTCGAGAACGCGGGCATTGGCCTCCTGGTGATTTTCCGCGGCATAAGGGTAAGGGACCAAAATTGAAGGCAGACCTCTGGCAGCAATTTCAGCAAGAGTAGTAGCACCGGAGCGACAGACCACCGCGTCAGCAGCAGCATACAAAGAAGCCATATCTTCGGTGTAAGCCATAGGCCGATAATCGATGGCTTTGTCCCTAACTAACTCCCGACTGCGGCACATCACCTCGTCTATATGCTTTTCTCCAGTCAAATGAATAAGGGTAAATTTATGTTCGGCCCATTCCGGCAAGGCAGCCAGCACAGCTCTATTAAGGCTAACAGCTCCCTGACTGCCGCCCACAACGGCCACGCAAAGCTGGCCATCGGGTATATCTAACTGACAGCGGGCCTGAGCCTTATCTTTAGATATAATAGCTTGTCTCACAGGATTTCCAGTCAGTACCAATTTTTCTTGATTTATTTTAGGATAACTGCCGGGCAAGCTTATGCAAACCTTATCGGCCACCTGGGCTATCAAATTAGCCGACTTGCCAGCAAAAGCATTCTGTTCCATAAGCAGAACAGGAATGTTTAAAAAATAAGCAGCCAAAGCTACCGGCACACAAACATAACCACCAGAAGCAACCACAACATGCGGGGAGAACCTGCTCAAGTAGTAGAGACTCTGTCCAAAACCAATGGCCAACTTAGCTACCGCCAAAAGTTTGTCCAACAGGTTTCCACCCAAACCCTGAGCGTAAATAGTCCGCAGGTTGTAGCCTAAATTCCTGACTATACTCCTGCCTACCCCCTGCTTGGAATCAAAAAACAACATTTGGGCCTGATACTCACGCTTCAGCACCTCTGCTACTGCCAGAGCCGGGTAAAGATGACCACCAGTGCCACCACCAGCGAAGGCAATCTTCAAAGGCGCATATCTAAACACCGACTCACGGCTTTTCGCCTCACTCACAGGCGTTCCATCCTGAGCATCTTCCAACGGTCGCCCCATCTCTGGGCAGGAAGCTAACCGCTCAAGAGCCTTAATTTCTGCCTCTATATCCTTAGCTTCAGCCACCCCTCGGGCAATTTCTTCAGAGAAAGACAAAGGACGCACACGATCAGAGGCACAAGCTCCTGTTTTAGCAGGCAACTCATTATGGCCCAACGCTTCCAGCTTATTAATTTTACTGTCTGAATCCGGCATTTTCTCGGTTCCTTATGTTTACAACGAAATCAAACATCTCCCAAAAATCCACCAGCTCTTCAAATTCGAAACTGCCAATCGCTAGATAAAACGGCTTAGAACAACCACAGACACTGAGCAGTTGACCTCCGAGCTAATAGAAATTGGGCACCCAGACACTAACACCCAAGCCACCAAAGCTACTAGGCGTTATTGGCGGCTCCTCCGTTGGAAGAGCGACCACCAATGAAGGGATGCAGGCGACGCCAGCGCTCCCGTTCCGCCCTGCTTCCCGGCTCAAAGATAACCACCTTTGACCAGCTAGGCTCTATAACCGGACGCGGCAGCTTGTGATCCACCGGCGTCCGTCCCTGGGCCACTATGGCCTCCCACTCTCTGCTGGAAACAGGCTTAACACTAACCTGCTGATCCGAAGAAGAAATAGTTGCGCCTTTGCGGACCGCTTTGCGCCGCGTAGATTTCGGAAGCGCCTGTTTGGGGCGCACATTGGTATGCTCAGAAATGTTTAGTAATAGCCCCATAGACATTAGACTCAACATGAGAGAACTGCCGCCGGCAGAAACAAAAGGCAACGGCAACCCCTTATTGGGCAGAATACCGGTCACCACCGCCACATTGAATAAAGCCTGCCCTACAATTTGCACCGATATTCCGAAAGAGACCATGGACATATAGGGATCTTTGCAACGCACGGCTACTCCCACACAGCAGGTAAAAAGAATCAGGAAGAGCAGCAAAAGCCCCAAAGAGCCGACCAACCCCAATTCCTCGCATATGATAGGATAGATAAAATCACAGTGCATCTCGGGCAAGAAGTCAAATTTCTGACGCGAGAAAGGCATGCCACATCCCCAAATGCCGCCCTTACTTATGGCGATAAAAGAGTTATAAGCCTGGTATCCGTCTCCTAACTTATCGTCCAAAGGGTGGAGCCATGAGTGTATGCGGTTAGCTCTGTAGGCCTCTTTACAGATCATTAAGCCACCGAGCAACCCCAGTCCCCCTATTGTTCCGAGTGCAAACTGCCAAGGTGTACCTGCAGCCATAACCATAGCGAATATAGTGGCGCTGATGACTATTATAGTACCTAAATCTCTGCCCGATTCGATCAGAACGACAACTACAGCAGTTACAATTATAGCTGGAAGCAGAGCTTTTAAAGTATTCTTGACTATATGGCCATAATACATAAACCAGCGTAAAGAGA
This sequence comes from uncultured bacterium, assembly GCA_900313515.1. Lineage (GTDB taxonomy): Bacteria > Vulcanimicrobiota > Xenobia > Xenobiales > Xenobiaceae > Bruticola. Next base: position 11,738 of record OMRK01000077.1, read on the forward strand.
ATAAGGGAGGCACCGGACGAGGCTTCATAGGGCCCCCGGGAGCACTCTTCATAAGCGGCGGCTGAAATGCTTCAGCCAATTTGCGCTGACGCTTAGCTAAAAAATCGGCCCAGAACAGGATCATGCTAATTTTGGCCAGCTCGCCAGGCTGAAAGTGGAAACCGCCTATAGAAATCCAGCGGTTCACCTCGTTTACGGAGCTACTGAATAGAGCCCAAACCAAAAGTAACATCGTGAAAATGGTCAGAGGCATTCCCAAAAGGAAGCGGTACTTCTCCATATTGAACCATCTTTGTATGGCGAACATGGCCACCAAGCCCACCACTAGAAAAGCGAGTTGCCGTTTAAAAAAGAACAGCGAATCGTAAGCATATGCCGACGAAACGGCACCCTTGCCAAGTGAAGCCGAAAGCATCGCAACAATACCAAACATGGCCAATATCAACACAACGTAAAGAATCGGCTTTGTTAGAGAATCATCCAGAACTTTTGACATACCGCTCTAAGACCTCCCCCAATACAGGGCTCATCTAAACCCACAAAATGGGCACTATCAACCACAAAAGACGCCACCCAGGCGCCACAAATTCTAAAAATCACACTATCCCCCCACTAAATTACTCCCAAGCGCCCACAACCAACTAAAGCGGACTCGCCGAAAACAGAACTCTAAGAGATCTCCTGGGCGTACTCGGCGAATAAACGACCACGCTCCTCTGCATTCTTAAACATATCGAAGCTAGAACACGCGGGCGAAAGCAACACCACGCCTCCACTCTCGCGCAGTTTCTGCCAGCCCAGCTCCACCGCTTCCCGCAGAGAAGTCGCCCTGTAGGTAGGTACACTGCCACAAGCTTGAACCGTTCTTTCCAACCTGTCGGCTGCTTCACCAATGAGAGCCAAGTGCTGGCAGTGCTCCACTATAGACTTGCCCAAAGGCGAAAAGTCGAACCCTTTATCTTTGCCACCGGCAATCAGGAAAAGCGGCTCATTTTGGAAAGCTTCAATGGCCGCTATAACGGAGCTCGTATTGGTGGCTTTAGAATCATCTATAAAACGCACTCCCTTGTAACTACGCACTTCCTCCATGCGGTAATGCAGGGGCTTGTGAGCAGCCAGAGCGGCGTAAATATCTTCATTGCTCACCTGCAGGAACTTAGCCACAGCAATGGCAGCCAGCGCGTTGGCCAGATTGTGGGGACCGGGCAGACCGGGGAAATTCTCCGGAATCCATTCCAAAACCAATTCGGCACAGGAATTGTAACGGTACCAAACCGCTCCATTTTCATACCAGGCTCCTTTAGCCACCGGCCCTTCCACCGAAAATGTCATAATCTGCGGACAAGCCGCCGCCTC
>OMRK01000046.1 GCA_900313515.1 uncultured bacterium
AGCACCGACGAGCCCAGCACCGACGAGCCCAGCACCGACGAACCCAGCACCGACGAACCCAGCACCGACGAACCCAGCACCGACGAGCCCAGCACCGATGAGCCCAGCGGTGAGGAATCTAGCCCAGAGGAGCCCAGCAGCGATCAGCCTACCAGCACTCCTACGATGTTCTAGAGCATATAAGCGCTAGGGTATAGTCAGCTGTCCCGTTCTTTAGGGCTCGACTGAATGTTAAAGTGAGGCCCAGCAGGTATGAGAAGCCGGCTGGGCCTCGCTTTGTGTCTTAATCGCTTATATTAACGATGAAGCCCAGCCAAAGTAGCCTGGGCTTTTTCGTTTCTTCTGCTTTGACAAACTACTATTTTAGGCAGGGAACCAGCGTTCCCGAGGAAAATTTCCGACATCTACTCCGAGTTCGAGAGAAGAAGGTGGCATACAATGCATAGAGAGATCAGGGCCCCGCGGGGCGGGGAAATTACTTGCAAAGGCTGGCCTCAAGAGGCTGCCATGCGTATGATTATGAACAACCTAGATCCAGAGGTAGCCGAGGATCCAGAACATTTAATAGTTTACGGTGGCACTGGTCGAGCAGCCCGCAGCTGGGAATGCTTTGAAGCCATAGTCAAGGTCCTGAAGGAGCTGGAAAACGATGAAACCCTCTTGGTACAGTCCGGCAAACCAGTGGGTGTTTTGCGTACCCATCCCCGGGCACCTAGAGTTTTAATTGCTAACTCCAACATTGTCCCCCACTGGGCCACCTGGGAAAATTTCCGCGAGTATGAACGCCTAGGACTCACTATGTACGGACAGATGACCGCCGGTTCCTGGATTTATATTGGAGCGCAGGGCATTCTGCAGGGCACTTACGAAACCTTAGCAGAGGCTGCCCGCCAGCATTTCGACGGCACTTTGAAAGGACGCCTAGTGCTCACCGCCGGTTTGGGCGGCATGGGCGGCGCTCAGCCTTTAGCAATAACTTTAAATGATGGCGTGGCCCTGTGCGCCGAGGTAGACTGGGAGAGAGCCAAACGACGCGTTGATCAAGGGTACTGCGACCGCTTAACGCGCGATTTAGACGAAGCATTGAGTTGGATCAAAGAAGCTCTGAGCAAGAAGGCTCCACTTTCGGTGGGAGTTGTGCAAAATGCCGCCACAGTTTACGAGGAATTGCTCAAGCGCAATATCACCCCCGACGTAGTCACCGACCAAACGAGTGCCCACGATATGCTGAACGGATACGTGCCCTGCCAGGTTCCCTTCGAGGAGGCAATGCGCCTGCGCCGAGAGAATCCCGATAAATACCAGCAACTCTCCTACGAAACTGTAGCCAGACACGTCCAAGCTATGCTGGAATTTCAGAAAAAGGGTAGCGTAGTATTCGACTATGGTAACAACATCCGCACTCAGGCCAAGAAGCAGGGTGTAGAAAAGGCCTTCGATTTCCCCGGATTTGTGCCGGCCTTCATCCGGCCGCTCTTCTGCCAAGGCAAAGGGCCATTCCGTTGGGTAGCCTTAAGTGGCGATCCCAAAGATATTGCCCGCACCGATCAGGCCGTTCTGGAAACCTTCCCCGAGAATAAGCAATTAGCCAAGTGGATCAAGTATGCCGGTGAGAAAGTACAGTACCAAGGTCTTCCGGCTAGGATCTGCTGGCTGGGATACGGTGAACGCGACAAACTAGGCTTAGCCTTCAATGACCTGGTAGCCAAAGGCGAGATCAGCGCTCCTATAGTGATTGGGCGCGATCACCTGGACTGCGGTTCGGTAGCCTCACCCTTCAGGGAAACGGAGGGCATGTTGGACGGTTCAGATGCCATTGCCGACTGGCCCATTTTAAACGCCATGGTCAACACCGCCTCTGGTGCCACTTGGGTATCATACCACCATGGCGGCGGTGTAGGTATAGGTTACTCGTTACATGCCGGCATGGTCTGTGTGGCCGACGGCACACCCGAGGCTGCCGAGCGCTTGCGCTGCGTTTTGACTAACGACCCGGCCATGGGAGTGATCCGCCATGTCGATGCCGGCTACGACAAAGCCAAGGAAACGGCCCAAGAACGCGGCGTCAAGATCCCCCTGCTTTAAGGTAGCTCCCGCCACCCGCGCTACGGTTTCAGGGCTGTGTGAGAGGGAGGAACACTCAGCCTGACGTTTCAAAGGTACGTAGCCGTACACAGGTGTATCCCCTATACCAACCATAACTAAAAAGTGGAAAGCAAAGGTAATGTCTGCACTATCCAAGATATTTTCAATTTTTACTCCTCCGCCCTGCATAGAGCCACAATATGAAACCGAAGAGGAGATGCGCAAAAAGTACAAGTACTGGCGCATCCGCCAGCTCTACTCCACCTTTGCCGGCTACGGAGTCTTCTATTTTGTACGCAAGAACATTTCTATAGCGATTCCTCTGCTCGAACAGAGCCTAGGAATCAGCAAGGCAGCCATCGGTCTCATAGTTTCTGTTTCCGATGTAGTATACGGCATTTCAAAATTTGTCAACGGATTTTTGGGAGACCGTTGCAACCCACGCTATTTCATGGCAGTAGGCCTTCTGGGCTCAGCCTTGGCCAATTTTATGTTCGGCATGAACACTGCCTTTGCCGTGCTTTTAATAGCCTGGGTTTTGAATGGCTGGTTCCAGGGCATGGGATCGCCGCCCTGCACCCGCATCATCTGCCACTGGTTCAGTTCCAAAGAACGCGGCACCTATTGGAGTATTTGGAATACCTCACACCAGGTAGGCCTTTCAATAGTTCTAGTAATGGGAGGATATTTGGGAGAGCATTTCGGTTGGCAGTATGTATTCTGCGTACCAGCCGCAATCGCTGGACTAGTATCGCTCTTCCTTTTGGAACGTCTGCGTGACACTCCCGGCTCCCTGGGACTACCCATTCCAGAGGTGTATACCGGCGAGAAACCTTTTGAGGCACCGACCACCGATACAACAGCTCCGGCTGCCAATGCAGATGGAGAGAACCAATCTGCATCCAATAATACGACCGGAAAGAAGTCGACCCAAATAGTTGAGGAGAAACAGAGCACTGCTGAATTCTTCCGCTTCCTGTGCAATCACGTCTTCAACAATTCCTACATCTGGGCGGTATGCTTAGCCAACTTCTTCATTTATATCCTGCGCTACGGTTTCGTCAATTGGGGACCCTCTTACCTGAAGAGCCAGGGCATAACCTTAACCACAGCTGGATTCACCATGGCCTGCTTTGAGGTAGCCGGTCTGTTCGGCTCACTTCTGGCCGGTTGGCTCACCGATCGCTACTTTAAGGGGAAACGAGCTCCAGTCTGTGTCGCCTACATGATAGTCACTTTGGTGGGCGTATTTGCCTTCTGGAAGCTCCCAGCTGGAAGCTCGGCCCTGGTTTACACCCTCATGTTTGTCTTGCTTGGTTTCTTCATTTACGGTCCCCAAGTACTGGTGGCTATTATGGCAACCGACTATGCCACTAAAAAGGCGGCAGCCACAGCGGTGGGCATGACCGGCCTGTTCGGCTACCTCAGCAGCATTGTAGCGGGCTGGGGTATGGGCCGAATTTTGGATGTTTACAATTGGGATACGGCCTTCATGATGCTTTTAGGCTGTACCGTGCTGACCATAATTCCCTTCCTCTACACCTGGAGTGCTAAACCCAACGACTTGGAAGAGCTGGAAGCCAACGATCAAAAGGAGAAGCAGTAACCTATGTCCATAAGTTTAAAGAAAGGCGAAAAGATCGACCTCAGAAAGAGTGACGGCGCGGGGCTCACCCGCATTATGGTGGGCTTGGGCTGGGATCCTGCCAAGCCGGGGCTCGCCAGAAGCTTGCTGGGAATCGTTACCCTAGGTATTATGGGTAGCAATGTCGACTGCGATGCCACGGCGATGCTGTGTGTAAACGGTAAGTTGGTCGATCAGAGTGCCGACATCGTGTATTTTGGGCACCTTGAGCACAAGAGCGGAGCGGTGCAGCACATGGGTGATAATCTCACCGGCGATGGCGATGGCGATGACGAGCAGATCATGGTAGATCTTACCAAGCTGCCTGAAAAATACGATAAGATCATTTTTGTGATCAATATCTTCTTGGCCAAGTTGCGTTTTCAGCACTTCGGCATGATCCAGAACGCCTTCATCCGCATCTGCGATGAAAAAGACCAAGAGTTCTGCCGTTACGACCTTTCCGGTAAAGAGTACAACGGCATGACTTCTCTCATCTTCGGTGAGGTTTACCGCCAAGATGGCGTATGGAAATTCAATGCTATAGGCAAGGCGACCACCGATGGCAGCATAGCCTCACTGGCCGAGAAGTTCAAGTGAGCAGTTGACAGCTCAAATTCTTCTCAAAAAAAACGGGGCCGCTCTTTACCTACTGTTTCAAGAGCGGCCC
>OMRK01000098.1 GCA_900313515.1 uncultured bacterium
CACTGTAGTGAGTCATGGAGGCCAGAGTCATATATCCTCCATAAGATCCGCCCATTACGGCAATGCGACCGTTAAACTGAGGTTGCTTCTTTATCCATTGAATAAGGGCGCCTATATCGCGCACTGAGTCTTCTCGCTTATACCCGTTATCCAAGGAAACGTAGGTTTTGCCGTATCCGTAAGAGCCACGCACGTTAGGACATATCACGGCAATACCTTTTTCGTTTACTAAATATTGTATCAAGGAACTGAAATAAGGCTGATATTGGCTCTCTGGCCCACCGTGAATTTGGATTAGCACTGGGCACGGCTTATGGCTATTTTGGGGCATGTAAAGGAAAGCAGGGATTTCTCGATCTTTATCGTCGACCTTGTCAAAGGTTGGATAGTGGAAAAGTTGGGGAGAGGCAAAATTTTCGGGGTCCAGGCCTCCAACTTCGCTAAAGGTCCAGCGCTCGGTTGTATTGCTGGCCTGTTTGATCTTTTTCTTTGAACTATTGTTTTCCAAACTAACCACGTAGGTGTCGCAGGGCAAATTGCCACAACCGATGCTTACGGCTATACGTTTACTGTCGGGAGCAAATTTCAAACCGTATACTACACCTTTGGGCAGATTTTCCAGTCTGTGGTATTTACAACTGCCTTGGCGCAGATCCATGATATAAACATAGTTATAGCCATCTTCGTTGCTGACAAAGGCCAGGGTGTCGCCATCCTGTGAAAGTTCTAGATTGACAATATCTGCTGAAAGTTCCGCAGCCATGTAGCTGATTTTACTGGTTCTAAAATCTTGGTAGGCTAGGCGTTGAAACTCGCTTTGACGATCGGTGGTGAAGAAAACACCGTTACCATCGGGGGCGAATCTGGCAAATTCACCCAAGGCCATAGTTGGAGGATTGCTGCGCTCTTGGCTGGTTATGCCTATTGGATAAGTCTTGCCGCTGGCCAGATCAAGTACAATCATTGAGGAATTTGTTATAGATACGTATTTGTAAAGAAGCAATTTGCTTTCATCCTGGGACCAGTCTAAAACACACCAATAACCGCCGGGACTGTAGACCATTTGGGCTTGCTCAGGATGTTGAGGATCCATTATCCAAATATCCCAGTCGGCACCGTTGCGCTGGGTGGACTGATAAGCTATTTTGCTGCCCTGGGTATTCCAGATTACTGAACCGTAACGAGCCTTGCCATCTGTGAGTAGGCGACAGCGCCCGTCAGCCAAATTCCAGTGGTAGAGCTGGTAATTCTCACTGCCGCCCACATCTTTTAGAATGATCATGCCGTTTTGGGCTGGATTAGGATTGACGGCAATGCTGTTGACAGGTTCATCAAAGAAGGTAATCTGTTCGCGATAGCTACCTGGGGAGGCTACGCGGTGAATTTGTGAAGTCTGGCCTAAGCGGGTGTGGATCAGAATTCCCTTATTGCACGGGTCCCAGCCGGCTATAGAGGCCGAGCGAACATTGGCATACTGGTTAAGGCGTTCTGTCAGACTGGTCGGGATCTCTGGTACGCCCTCAGTGGTTAGGTTGCCCTTAGTTTTGCGGATTATGGCTGACTGGGCAGGGATGGAGGTGGATGATGAACCTGTAGCAGGAGCGGTGGATGGAGTCTCTGCCTGCGCCGTTTGGGGCTGGGTTAAGCTCAGAGAAATGCCTACCAGGCTGCAGGCTAGCAATCTGTTTATGTTGTTCCAGGTTCGGTTGGAAAAATGCATAATTTTCGTAAAACCATCGTACTTTCTGAAAAATTAGTTAAAAAGTGTTCTCCCTGCGCCTGTTTTTGAGCTTTTGCTCTCAAATTCCCCTATTGTCTTAATCCTTTTTTTATATTCAGCAGTTTGTTTGTTCGCTTTGGGGAAAGCAGCATAGATCTGCCCAAGAAAAATGTTTTTTTCTCCATCTATTTAAATTACTAGTAACATTTCCCTATTTAAACCTCACTATAATGAAGTGAAAAGTAGGCTGGCGGGGAGTGTTTCTGCGTGTATGCAGTGCAGAGCCTTGCTTGGTGGCTTGGGTTCTTGAGTTTCAAAAGAACCATGGGCGGATGAACTTTAAGGATTGCATTTTTATAATATCATTTGGAGGCTTGGCCATGATTTCCGGCGTGTCCGATAACTTTAAGGTCTTTAATCAGCCGATTTCTAGTGTTTCTGTACCTACGGCAGCTGCCGTTAAACCCGAGAGCGCTCCTGCTCTCCCTTCAGACGGTTTGGTGAGATCCAAGTCCGGATCTGATGGCATAATGTCCAGGCAGATGATGGCCAATGGTATGGCCAAGGCAGAGAGTACTGCGCAGGCGCAGGCTACAGCCGATACGTCTGCTGTTTCTACGTCCAGCGTCAGTTCGTGGCACCAGAAATGGGGACCGCAGGTTATTTATTTCCCCTTCACAGATCGTTTCAATAATGGCGACACCTCTAACGATTTTAATGTAGATAGGTCTGATCCGCGCGCTTATCACGGTGGAGATCTGCAGGGTATTATCGACAAGTTGGATTATATCCATGATGACGTAGGGGCTACCTGCCTCTGGTTAGGTCCTCTTTACGACAATACCGACGAGAAGCCTTGGGGCACCAGTGGTTATCACGGCTACTGGATTAAAGATCACTACGCTGTGGACGAGCACCTGGGCACCATGGATAAGGCCAAAGAGTTGGTTTCCAAGGCTCATGAGAAGGGTATGAAGGTCGTTCTGGATACGGTTTTGAACCATACTTCTCCCGATCATCAGTGGACGAAGGATCCCAGCAAGTCCTCTTGGTTCCACCATAACGGTGGCATTCGCAACTGGGAAGATGCCTGGCAGTTGGAAAATGGCGATGTGTGTGGTCTTCCCGATCTGGATCAGCACAACCCCGAAACCTACAAGTTCCTTTTGGATAACACTCTTTGGTGGATTAAGGAAACTGGCGCTGACGGCATTCGCTTAGATGCTATTAAGCATGTCGATCATCAGTTCTGGGGACAGTTCTGCGCCGATATTAGGAAGGAAATGGGTGAGGATTTCATGATATTGGGCGAGGCCCTGCATGGCGATCCGAACATTGTTTCTCAGTATCAGCGCGATGGCATGGACAGCTGCTTCGATATGCCTTTGTACTACACCATTCGCGATACTATCGGTAAAGATGGTAGTGCCCGAGAGATCGGTCGCCGTTTCGCCGAGGATTCCAAGTATCCCGATGCCAGCAAGATGGTCACGTTGCTTGACAACCATGACTTCGAGCGTTTCTTGAACAACACCAACAATTCTCGTGGCCATGATAAGTTGATGATGGGTATGGATCTCATCATGACCTGCCGCGGTATTCCTTCTATCTATTACGGCGATGAGACTGGTTTAACTGGTGGTGGTGATCCTGATAACCGTCATGATATGAATTTCGGTGAGAATCCCCATATAACTGAGCATCTGCACAAGCTGTCAGCCACCCGTGCGGCCATGCCGGCCCTGCAGTTTGGTGAGCAGATGGAGATGTGGCAGGATGATCAGGTGTATGCTTTCTGCCGTCGCCACGAGGGTCAGGAGTGTATTACCGTTCTGAATAACTCCTATGATCACCAGACCCGTGACATTCCTCTGCGTGAAGGTAGCCCTCTGCATGATGGAGATGTAATGGTTGATGTCTTGACTGGTGACGAGTTCACCGTTCGTAACAATAAGGTGAACGTCGGCACAGCCGACAAGCATGGCCGTGTTCTGGTTCCCAAGAAGGACTACGGTAACATTAAGTTCTAAAGATTGCAGCCGCTTGAGCGGCGTAACGGAGGTGAAGGCTTAGGGAGCTGTGTTTTGGGCAATTCTCTCAGCCTTTATCTTGGGGTAACAAGGCAACTTCACAAAAGGGCCTGCTTCGTTCTTTGTTGAGAATGAGGCAGGCCATCTTTGTGTTTGGGGGAGGAACTCGGCCCTGGTAATAACTTTGTAGTGAAAGTCAATGCCAGTTATCAAAGCCGAGTTGCGGAGTATAAAAATTTGCGAAAAATAAAACAGTTCGCAAAAGAGATCATGCGGAACACGAAGGCTATAAAGGCGCTTCTGATTTGACGAATAATGACTGAATGTGAAAAAGTTAGCAGCAGTCTAAACAGATCTTTTGCAAATATAACTTCGTATTGACGTTGCGAGGTAGATAAGTGTTTCCGGCGGCTTGCCAAGATTCTAAGGCGTTTTTTAAATAGGTGATCGTGGATTCTTGAGCCAATTTAGATAAATTTTCTAAATTATCGACATTCACCAGCAAATCTTGAGGGCCACCCACCTTTAGGCATAGAGCATCTCGGTAGAATGAGGCAGCCATCTCTATAAGTTCTGCTAACTGTTCCTTGGCGGTAGCGCCGCTACACAGGCCTTCTATAGAGGAGGCGGTGCTGAGCGCATTCCATAAAGAGCTACCCTTAAGTTTGTTTAGAAGTTCAAAAAGTTTCGTTCGTCTATCCCAAAGCTGGGTATTTTGAAGAAAATTCAAAGCTAGTCCCAGCGAGCCACCGCTTATATGGGCTGCTGTCTCTGCCTTGTAATGGTCAAACCCCTGGCTTTGGAGATAGCTGCTCAATTCTTTTAGATTTAGGGGTCTAAAATTGAGGGGACGGCAGCGAGAGGTTACCGTCGGCAACAACTGACCACCGGGTTGGACAATCAAAATCAAGATTAAGGAAGCCGGCGGTTCTTCTAAGGTCTTAAGCAGAGCATTTTGCGCTTCATTGGTGAGGCGCTGGGCTTCGTCTATTATCCAAAAGCGATATCCGCCTTCGAAGGAGCAGGTCTGCATTTGGGCAATGCCTTCGCGAACCTCTTCAATTCCAATGCTCATTTTGTGAGCTTTTTTGTCGTCCTTATTCTCGTCAATTTCTTTGGTGGCTTTTGTTCTGATTCCTGGGGAATTTTTAGAAGCCCTGGTTGATTGGTTTCCCAGTATGGATATATCGGGATGGTTGCCGGATTTTACACGCCTGCAGGCTGAACAATTGCCACAGGGCGGCGAGAAGTCGTCAATATCCGGATTTGTGCACAATACCGCTGCGCAGAACCAGCGGGCTGTCAAAAATTTTCCTACCCCTTTGGGGCCGCTGAAGAGGTAACTGGGGGCTTCTTGGCCATTGCGGGCTATTTTGCGCAGATGCTCTAAAATATTTTGATTGCCAATAATTTCCATACTAGTGATCGGCTACTCCTTCAAGCAACGTTAAGGATTTTATCTGTGTAGCCAGTTCTCTTGTACAAGGGGTTAAGGCTGGGTGGGGAGCGTGGAAACACAAACAAAGCACCCCTCTTCACATTTAGAAGAGGGGTGCCTCTCTACCTAGGAGCTAACCTAACGACTAGCTGCGGATGTACTCGTCCCACTTACCGAACATCTTGTCGCTGGATTTGGCCTTGTTAACGGTCACATCCTGCTGGATCTCCTGGATCTTGGTCTGGGTGTCCTGGAGAATCTGCCAGCGCTGCATGTTCTGCTTCTGAGCATCAGCGGCGATCTGAACGCCGATGGTCTGGGCCTGCTGGTGGTCGCTCATCTTGTACTGCAAAGCAGCCATCACACCACTCTCAGAAGCGCCACCCATTAAACTCGTCAACATTTCCATGGTTTTGAATCCTCCTAAAGGAAAAAGTTTGTTTTCTTGTTCCTATTATCACTCACTACAGCCAAAGAGTAAAGGGGCATAATAAAAAAATTTCAGAAATTCCTGAAATTTTTTTTAGGCTGAACATTGTGGTGAAGCGTGAAGTAATTGCAGGATACCTAAAGTAGGTCTGCTAGGTTGTAACAGACGATCTTACCTTGCATATTACCTATAAATAGACGTTCTCCATCGGTCTCTAGGGGACAAGCGGGCACGAATGGTAGGACATGGCTTCTTTTTATCTGTCCTGAGGGGGCATCGAGTACTAGAAGTTTACCCGTTTCAGTGGTTACGAGCACGTTGTCGCGTACATAAAGAACGGGGGTAGCTACACACTCTTCTATGGGGCTACCCCAAAGGATGGAACCGCTTAATTTAGATATGGCCCACACTTTATTCTGAACGGCCATGAATAAGCGAGGTTTGCCGGGCTCAAAGGTAGGATCGCCGATGAACTGGCCGCGCTGGTTGGTCTGATAAGAATTCAGGGGAGCCCCAGAAAATTTCCACAAAAGCTTGGGGGTAAAACGATCTTTAGCTAAAGATGCTGTATTGGTTGAGTAGCAAAATATTGTACCCTGGGACGAAATGGCATAAACCAAATCGTGGACTAAATGGAGAGGAAGTCGAAATTCATGTTGACCTTCACCTACTTTAATTGACAAGGGAAGTCCTAAGATCTCCATATCTGCTACCCAGAGGGTTCCGTCTAGGGTTATTGCATAGAGATAATCATCATCTTGTGTGGAAAAAATAACCGGTGTACTGATGAAACCTTTGTTGCTGATACCGCTAGAGTCCAAATCTTGCCATTCTGTTTCTGAAGGATTCAGTGATGAACCATCTTTGTTAGGGCCGGAAAAGGATACGGTCATGCCATTGCTGGAGATGCAGAAATATTTATCTCGATAGGCCAGCGGTGAACTGTAGTGTAGCTCGGGCAAGGTGTTGAGCTTAAAGTGCATGAGCTGATTGGTAAAACGACGTCTGGAAGCCGCCGCTTGTGTTCTGGCTCGAAGTTGGGCCTGGCTTTCTCGCTGACCTGGCGCGGTTGAGGGGGCTTTAGTTTTGAGTAACTCCTTCTCCTGATTAATTAATTTGTCGTAGGGGAAGGGCAGGATCCAGCTTTTTGTTTCGCCCGTTGTGCAATCTATGGAAAATACGGAACAATCTTTACTTACAGCAATTAGGGAATCGTCGGTAATAAGTGGGGGAGCGGAGACTGGGTCATAGAGCTTCAAATCCCATATCAGCAGGCCTGTGGTCGGATCGTAGGCCGCAATTCTGCTGGCAAACTGAGAGCCTACAGCTACGATGCCTCGATGGGAGAGTAGCCAGGTGGGAGGGGCGGCAAAGGTGGCTTCCCAAACAGGGGTAGGAACTGTAGGCGCCGTTTCGGGGGCGGCTGCTGCAGGCGTTGCCTTGGACTGCTCAACCACCTCGCAGGAAACTTCCGATTGAGGGGAGTTAAAGGCGGCAGAGTGGTCTGAGCTGGGTTCCTGGGCTCTTAAACCTACAAATGGGCACAGTAGAGCCAAGGCGGGAAGTAAAATCCATTTGATCCTGTTTGAGTTAAGCTTAAAGGTAGTCACAGGCGAAAAGTTCCTGTTCTAACAGGTTTATTCCTTGCCTGGGCAATGTGCTTCCACTGTATGTTCATTCTTTAGCAATACAGAACGGAGTTCGTGACTTAATTTTGCAATTTATGTATTTCAAATGAACATAACGGCGGCTCTGAATAAGGTACCTCTGAGCATAGCGAATCAGCATTTTAGAGGGAATTTCGCAAAACGAGTAATTTTGAACATCATGACGAATGCTGCAGAAGCTATCTCTTACGGGAGGCAGATCCTATATGAAAATTCACGCGGTTAAGCTCTACGAGAACGGTTTTATGACCCAGCCCTTCGCCTTGGGTGGTGAGGATGGCCCGGACAAGTTCGATCCCAAAGTCAGATATCGTTCCAGTCTGCAGAATTATCTGATCGACACTGGTAGCGAGGTCATTCTCGTAGATACCGGTATGCCGTTGGAAGCTCCGGACATGGTTCCCGACGAGAACAGCACTATTTATCTCGGTAGCCGCATCAAAGATTATGTGTCTGCTTTAGAGGAGCTGGGTTATAAGCCCGAACAAGTTAGCAAGATTCTTGTCACCCACAAGCACGAGGATCATACCGGAGAGTTGCGCTCTTTCCCCAATGCTAAAATATATATCGGCGCCGAGGACGCCGAGGCAATGAAGCTTGAAGGGGAGCGGGTGGTTCGCCTTGGTTACAATGACGGTCCTTATTACAATTTCCCGGCTTCTCAGAAGATTGCTGAAGGCGTTTATATAATCGAAGCTAAAGGCCACACCAAGGGTAATAGCATTATTATCGCTGAGAACGATGGATTGTTTTTCATGTTCCATGGTGATGTTACCTACACCGATGAGGCTCTCTATGAGAATAAATTGTCGGTGATCTATGAAGATAAAGCAGCAGCTCGGCAAACTTTGGATCGAGTGCGCGAGTTTATCGGCGCTCATCCGACCGTCTACCTTTCCACGCATACCCCGCTGGGGTTCGAGAGCTTGGAAGCTCTGCGTGTAGTGGATTTGGCCCACCCCACGGAGACTAAGCCGGTAGGGGAGATCGCTTATAAGACGGCCACAGGAAAATACGTTTGCAGCGTCTGTGGATACGTTTACGATCCGAAAAAGGGCGAGCCCGAGCGTGGTTTCCCGGCGGGGACAGCTTTTGAGGATCTGCCAGCGGATTGGAAGTGTCCGCGCTGTCGCCAAGGCAAAGAGAAGTTTAATCGCGCATAATTCGAATCTGCGGGGACTTTACGGTCTCCGCAGTTAGCGAGTTTAATCAAACGCGCAGGCGTTTTGCGGCACTTAGGCCGCTTTTTTTTCTTTACGACGATTTAAAAAGGTTGCAGCTCATTGGGGGAACTGGTAGATATATTTTTTTGCGTGAGTTGTCAAAAAAATTAGCAATGAAGGAACGTGTTGTATTCCAGCGAAAAGTGCCCGGATTTGATTCAATTTTAGCAAGTAATTTAGCGAGATGAGCATATAACAGCTACGTTTTGCCGCTTTGGAGGAAATATGAGGAACGCACTCGGACGAGTCTTATCGGCAGCAGTGCTAGTAAGCAGCTTCGGGGCTCCTATTCCCGCATTCTCAGAGAATTTGCCGGGGGCCGCAGAGAGTCCAACTGAACCGATTCCATCCGTAGTAGAAACTGGAATCGCCCTTAGTAGCGAGTCTGAAGTCGCCACCCAGCCACGGGATATTGAGACGGCCACCTTGAGTAGTCAGGTAGCCAAGGATTATGAAGCGGTCGAGCCCAGTGTGGTTGATTTCAGCTCCACCGCCAGAGAGGAAGAAAGGCTTGCTGAGAACAAGCCTGAGCTTAGTAGCGTTGACACTCAGAGCGTTACTGTGAGTGAACCCAACGGAGCGGAAATCGGGGCCGTCAGTCGAGAAATTGGCGGGATAGATTCGGCCAAGACCGTTAGTGCAGATAATAACGTTGCCGACACAGATCTCAAAGGGGCTGATGAGCAAAAAACGGTCGATGCTGATAAGAGCGTGGTTGCAGATGATGCTTCCAAGGTCGATGAGAACAAGACCGAAAGCGAAACAACTGCTTACGAAGCTGGCTCGGTGAACAATGGCTCTAAAGTGGAAGAGGTCGCCAGTCCAGAAGCGGGTGAAAATAGCCCGGAAAATAGCGGCACCGCAGAAGATGTTAACAAGGCAGCCGATGGAACGCAGGCCGAGGGGGCTGTTGTCGAAAAGTCTGAGTCAGATTCCTCGGAAGTTGTTGATAACAAGGGGCCGCAATCTCCGATGTTCAGCGGCACGGTTGAGGGTATTACAGATAAGTCCCTGCGTGTGGCTGGTTTGTCAGCTAGTGGTGAACCCTTGTCTTTGGATTTTAATCTAGATTCAGACAGCCAACTAGCCGAAGATATGAAGATCGGTGATTCGGTTACCGTATTTTACGATGTGGATGAATCTGGAAGCTATCGGGTTGTTTCGGCCAGGTATTTTGCCGGTGATCCCCCGAAGAACGTTTTTCCTGGTGATATCGCCGGCTCTGGACATAAGGTAAGCGAAAATGACGGTGAGGGGACTGGCACCAAAACGGGTGAAGTAGCGGAAGGTCAAGGTGGTCAGGTTCAGGGAGAGGCTGACGGTCAGGATCAGAATACCGAAGGTGTCGATAGCGATCAGGAGGCTCCTAACATTGCCAGTATAGAGATCGAGGGCAATGAGACCGTACCTACCGCCGACATTATGCAACTCATTTCCACGCGTGTGGGTGAACCCTTAAAGGATCCGCGTATTCGTCGTGACATGCAGGCTATCTACGACAGCGGTTATTACGTGGATGTTCGGCCTTACATAAAGACGACGTCCGACGGTGAGGTTCGGGTTATTTTCAAAGTTTGGGAAAATCCGGTAGTAAACGAGATAGCTCTGGAAGGCAACAAGATTGCCGAAACAGACAAGCTGCGCTCTCTTATGCAGTTGGAGACCGGCAAGGTGTTGAACACGCAGGTCTTGCGCAACGATATCCAAGCTATCAACAAGTATTACAACGAGGAGTTGGGTTATACCATAAGTCCTTCGCATGTCAGCAAGCTGGCTTTAGACGAAAACGGACGGTTGGCTATTACGCTGGTCGATGGCATTGTCATCAGTGAGATCAAAGTTGAGGGAGTGACAGTGTTCCCCCAGGAACAGGTGGATTCCTTGGTAACTTTGAAGCCCGGCGATCTCTTCAATCGCAACACCCTGCGTCAAGATACCGACAAGATTATCGCTCTTTATGAGGATAAGGGTTACGTCTTAGATACTGTTAAACCTACCGTGAATGCTGAAACGGGTACCGTTACCATTCAGGTGGCAGAGGCTGTGCTTAAAGATATCGAACTAGTTTGGAACGATTCTAAAGGCAAGCATCGCACTAAAGATGAAACGGTTCTGCGCAATATTCGCACTAAGAGGGGAGCGGTTATCAGTCGCGATCGTCTGGAAAAGGACATGAAGCGCCTGGATAGTCTCGGTCTCTTTAAGAAGATCGAGCCTGAAACTAAGCCTGGTGGTGAGCCTGGCCAAGTTATTTTGGTTCTCAATATTGAGGAACAAAAGACTGGTATGGCTACTGTGGGTGTCGGTTATGCTGGAGGTGGCTCCGGTGCTATCCGTCCCGGTATCACCGGCGCGATATCCTATTCGGAACGCAATCTTTTTGGTACTGGTCGGCAGATCTCCGTTAACCTGCAGCGCGGTAGCCAGATCGGCGCTTACGGTATTTCTTACTTGAATCCGGCCATAAACGAGAACCAGGATTCGTTCGGCATTTCGGTCTATTACAATAATGTGGATGAAGTCGAACAGCAGGTGAGCGGCGCAGAGGCTGGCGTTTATTCCTACTACGATCAGGAAGTTTACGGTGTTACTGCCACCTACGGCCATCCTTTCTCAGATGACTTTACCGGGTATGTAACGCTGCGTCACGATACCATCAACATGACCATGTCCAAGAAATCCGAGTATGTTCCCGTGGGTATTGGCAAGGGTGATTTGAATGCCATTGGCTTAGCGGCTATTTACGATACCCGCCGTGGTGAGGATATTCTCGATCCGCATGAAGGTACGTACGGTAATATCGCTTTTACTTTCGCTGGTCTGGGTGGCGATTACGATTACAGTAAGCTAGTTGTGGAGGCGCGTCATTATGTGCCTATCACTAAACGCACCACTTTGGCTCTGCGCGGCCTGTACGGTACCGTGGGCAACGGTGCTCCTGCTTCTGAGTATTTCTACGCTGGTGGTTCCGATACGCTTCGTGGTTACGATGATAACTCCATGTTCGGTAACAAGATCGTGCTTTTCAATGCGGAATATCGCTTCCCCATTTTCAGTATGGTTAACGGCGCGGTCTTCTTCGATGCTGGTAACGCATGGATCTCAGGATATAATTCGGATGAAATTCGCACCGATGCAGGCATCGGTTTGCGTATCAAGTTCCCCAACTTAGGCTTGGGCATCATCCGTATCGATCAAGCATTTGGTAAGGATGGTTCACGTACCAGCATAGGTATAGGCCAATCTTTCTAGAGTCTGCAGTTGGATAAAAACGTCTTTACCTGTGGTTATTTCGTTTGAATAATTGGACAGGTGTGGGCGTTTTTGGTATATTACAAGAGCTGGTTATGTTTAGGGAACCCTTGAAGGAGGTTCAAATTTTTAGATGTCTGATGTAGAAAATTCAGCTACTGAGTCTGCTCAGCCCGTTGCTGAGACAGGTAAGGCGGCTTCTGCCCCTAAGGGTGATAAGAAGGTTATAATTTCCGTGGTGGTGGTAGTTCTGCTTTTGGCGGTCGGTGTGGTTGCCTGGCTAGCTTACCGCCCGGACGGCTTTGCTCAGTCTCCCGCTAAGAGGGTGGGATGTATTGACGCCGATGCCATCTATTCCTTGGAAGAGTTTAAAAATGCTGAGAAGCAGATCAAAGATTTTTCCGATGCGAAAACCAAGGAATTTGAGAAGGCTGTCAAGGAAAAGAATGGTAAGGAAGGGGCAGAAAACGAGCTGCAGCTTCTTTACAACAAGTTCCAGAACGAGTATGAGGTCAACCGCAACAAGATAATGTTGCCCTTAAATAACCGCGCTCAGGCGGCTATCGCCTCTGTTGCCGCCAGCAAAGGGCTTTACGTTGTGTTGGATAAGCGCATTGTCGTTTGCGGTGTTCCGGATATTACCGAAGATGTCAAAAAGGTCTTCCAGCAAAAGGGCGAGTTGAAGATCCCCAAAGAGGAAGATACTTCGAAGTCGCCGGTGGCCTACTTCGATCAGAGTATCGTGCGCAAGCTTAAGGTTTTTGGCGAGGTAGATATCAGGCTCAGCCAGGCCAGAGCTGACATGATGCGAGAGTATGAGAAAAAGGCTCCCAGCCTTTCTGCCTCTGAGAAAGAGGCCTTGCAGCGAGAGATGACTGCCCGTTTCGAGGCTCTGAGCCAGCAGCAGTATACTCCTTTGTACCAAAAGGTAAACAATTCCGTTAACAAGGTAGCCAAGGACTTAGGTATTTCTTTGGTTCTCAACAAGCAAACGGTGATGTACGGTGGCCGCAATATAACAGATGAGGTTATTGATACCTTTACCGCAAGTCTCAATGAAGCCGGTGGCACTGCCGCTGGGCAGTCGGCTGGTGGAGCCGCTCCCAGTCAAGGGGCTTCTCAGGGAAGCGGGGCTGGTGGAGCTTCGACCGCTCCTACCTCTAAGTAGTCTCTGAGGTACTGTGTATGCGTTTTTTCTCCAAAGCTAATTTCAGGCGTGCGGGAATAGGGGTAGGTGTGAGCGGCTTGGTGTTTGCTTGCGCTTTAGCACTGCATACGGGAATCAGCGGAGTGGCTCAGGCTCAAGGGGAGGCTGGTCAAAATCAAACGGAAAATGTTCAAGAGGAGCGTTTCGCTCCGCTGGCCGTGGTAGATTTCGATAAGCTGTTGCAAGATCAGCCTGGTTATGAGCGGATAAGACAGATTGATGAGCAGATTCGCATTTTGCAGCAGGAACTGGAATTCTTGCCTTTAGCGGATCGCAAGCGCAAGGTGGATTCCGGACGAAAGCGCATGGAGCGCGAGGTAGAAAAGGCCCGCAATGAGCTTCAGGCGGAATCTAGACGCATTAATTCGGAACTTGAACATTTTCAGAGTAACCTCTCGGCTCAGTTGGAGCGCGAGGGTAGGGCTTTGGGTGAGCACTATCAGCAAGTCCTCAATGAACGTATTGCGGCTTTAACTCCTAAGGCCGCACCGCAGGTGCCTAAAGATATTCAGATGCGCATGCAAAGTTTTATTGATGATTTAGCTGGTGTGCGTCAGCAACGTATTGAGGCCAAGCGTCTGGAATTGAACGCCAAGGCGAGCCAAGAAATCGAGGCGGAGCAAGCCTCCGTTGATGAACGGTTAGCTGCTTTTGACGATTCGTTGATGGCTTCCAATAAAACTAAGAGGCTCAATTTGAAGTTGCAGATGGACACGGCCGCCAATGCGGAAGAGGAAGCTGCTATTCAGGATCAGCTGGCGGCTCTGGATGCTGAAGAGAACCAAGCTCGTGATGCTAAGCGCAAAGAGCTTGTTGCCGAGTCTGATGCCAAAGCAGCCGAAGCTAGGGCCGCCATAGATTCCCAATTGAAAGCTTTTGAAACCCAGTTAGATGCAGAAACTCAGTCTAAGGTCAGGGCGGAGCAGGAACGTTTGCTCAAAGAGATGCCGCCGCCTCCCCAGATCAATAAGGCTGAAGTAGAGGCTCAAATAGCCAAGATAAAGGCCACTGTCGATGCTGAGATGGAAGCCAAAAAGGCGGAAATGACGGCTACTTTGCGGGCCAAGGCTGAAGAAGCCAGGAGACGCATGGAGAAGAAACAGGCTGATACTGAGGCCCGGCTCTTCAAGGTGCAGAAGCAATTGGAAGATATGGTTAACTCATCTTCTAAAGATGTTAGTGACGATACCCGCAAGAAGATGGACGATTTAAAGGCCAAGATCGCCGACTTGCAGAAACAGCGCCAGGAACTTTACGATAGCATGGCTACCGACCTGCGCGGCGTGGTGGCCAAGATAGCCGAGAAACAGGAAGAAGTTCCCTCGGTTATCGGTGTATACTTTTTAAACATTGACTGTTTAGATCTTACAGATAAAACGATGATTGCTTTAGAACAGGAAAGCCAACCGTTAGGAGGGCGCAGTGAATAGAATTTTTATACGCGGAGCCTTGATCGGCTTGCTTATCAGTGCCGGGCTCTGCTTGGGAGGCTGCAAGGGTAGGGAAGCCGTGCTTTTGCGTACAGGTACTATCAACAGTACAGCTGTTCTGCAAAACGACGATAAATACCAGGAACTTTCGCGTCAGTATTTTGCCGAGCGTATCAAGGCTGCTTCCGAGGTTCAGCGCATAGTTAAGGAGCATTCCGATGCCAACGGCACTGTTACCGACAAGGCCATTTACGATAAGTTGCTCAAAATTCAGAACGATGTTGAGGGGAAATGGCGGAAAATTACCTCTGATTATGTCGATAAGAAGATGGATAGTATGAAGAGTGCTGCTGAGAAGGTCGCCTCCGAGAACAACTTAGATCTCATCTTGATTGATTCTAATGATGTGCCGACAGTGGAATACGGCGCCCACGATGTAACCGGAAATGTGCTGGGGAAAATGCCCGGTTTCGCCGGCGGAGATGGAGCAGAGCAGCCGACCGCAACTTCTGCAGCTGCCGGTTCGTCGCAAGGAGCCAAGGGCGGCTCTGCGAATAAAGCCAGTAAGGCTGCCGAGCAGAAATAAACGAAAGGGAGGCAGAGGCTGTGGTGAGTTATTCTAAGTTGTTTGGCAGTTGCGTAGGGGTTGTGCTGGGTATGGCGCTTCTGCTTATGAGCGGTGGCTGTGAGCAGCGAAGTTTGAGGGTGGGGGTGGTTGACACCGAGCGGATCGTGCGCGAGAATCCCAAATTTATGGAACTCAATGTTGTTTTGTCAGATGAGCGCAGCAAGCTGTATTCGCAGATTCCTAGAGGTGTGCTCAGTATGACTGGCGATCAGAAGAAGGCACTTCAGGAGAAGTTGGCCAAAGATGCTGCTGAGCGTTCCAGTAAATTTGATAAACTCTACCGTGAGAGTATGAAGAAATTGCAGGAAGAAATACAGGTGCAGGCCGGTGAGGTTGCCAAGGATAAGGGTATTGACTTGGTTGTGGTCAACACCATGAACTACCCTGCAGTCTTGTATACCAGCGGTGAAAATGTTACCTTGGACATTCTTTTGAAGATGGATGGAAGCGCTGAATAGGCCATGTTGGATAATGGGGAAAAAGAGTTGAGGCACACAAGTGCGGTAATCGATTCTAGTGCGGTTGTAAGTTCCGATGTCACGGTGGGGGAAGGGGTCCGAGTCGGTTGCCTGGCAGTTATTGAGAGTGGTGTCTCTTTGGGAAGCCATGCCGTTATCGGGCCGCGTGCTTATATTGGGCACGGCGTAAGTATTGGTGAGGGGGCGGTCGTGGAGGCCGGGGCTGTACTTATGGATGGCGTGCAGTTGGGGGAGGGTGCAGTTGTCAAGGCGGGGGCTGTTTTGGGAATGGATGGGTTTGGTTACGTTTTTGACGGTCAGAGCCATCTTAAGATTCCCCAAGTTGGTAATGTCGTTATCGGCCGGCAAGCAGTGATTGGTTCTTGCAGCTGTGTGGATCGAGCTGCTTCTGCATCTACCGTTATTGGTGACAACACGCAGATAGGTCGCATGGTTATGGTTGGGCACAATTGCCGCATAGGCTGCGACTGTAAGATAGGTGATCAGACCGGCTTGGCTGGTTCTTCTGTGGTCGGCAATCGTTGTGTGATCGGTCGGCAGTGTGGTCTAGGTATGGGAGTTGAGTTGGGGGATGACTGCACCATGTTGGACAGAACCACAGCTCAGCGTAAGTATCCGTCGGGCCAGAATTTGGCTGGCTCTCCTGGGCGCCCGGTGGCAGAGGTACGTCGCATGGAGGCTGCTTACCATCTTTTACCTAAGCTTTTAAAGTCTTTAGAACAAAATGAAAAATAGACGTATAGGCATTTTTGTATTGGCCCTGCTATTGTTTGGTTATATGGGCCTGGTTCCGGCCTGGGCTGCCGATGTTATGTTGGGCGGTCAGGTCGTTTTTCGCATAAGTGATGGAGAGCAGGCGGCTGCTATCTCTGAGAAAATTGAGGCCATGCTGCAGCGTGGGGCCTCGTCATCTTCTATTAAGGTAGTGAAGCGTGAGGTTTTGGTGAAGGAAGCCTCACAGGGTGAGGATGGCAATACCGTCAGCAAGGAAAAGAAGAAGTTTGTCTACTGTGTTTACTGGGGCAGTGAGTTGGTGATCGAGGTCACTGATGAAATTGCCAAGCAGAACTCTTCCTCCTCCGAAGCCTTGGCTAAGTTGTGGGCCGAGAATATGCGTAACGTAGTAGATATCGGTTTGCTCAACGTAGATGTGAGCAGGCTGGTCATGGCTATGGATACGGATAGACTGATAAGCACTAGCGGTTTGGCCAGTGGCGACCTGCAGGTTCAAGACAAGGCTGGCGTGGTGGAGGCCAGCGTTGCCGAGGATAACGCTACCGTTAAGGTAACGGCCAAAAGGGTTGGCAAGACTACCTTGGTTTTGAGCAAGGGAGTTGCTCAGGTTAACGTTTTCGTGCAGGTTAAGGATTGGGCGGGGCGTTTGCCCAAGGAAGTTACTGTGGAGGTCACCGGTCGGCCTACGCAGATTGAGGCGGTCTCGCAGGCGGTGATGCTCTCGATAGCTTCAAACACTTCCGTTAATCCTGGCTGTAGTGTTTATGTTGATGATTTCAATTTTAAGCCCATCCCCGTTCCCGAGGGCGACAGCATGCGTCTTTCCGTACCGGTGGGAATCAATGCTTCCAGCGATTATTTCCCCGTAAAGGGTGATGTAAATGTTTTGGTCAAAAATGTGGTCTTGCCTTATACGGAGCAGAATTTACTTTTGGTGAGCAATCGGCCCGAACGCGTGGATAAAGATGGCATTTTGCTCAACTATACTTTTAAGCGTCGCGAGCCGACCCGGTTGATGTTCTCCCATTTGAATGCCTCTCCAGATAACCGTTATTTGTGGATAAATCTCAGCAACTTAAACAGTGAGCCCCTGCGCATTGTCATTAGTCGCACTTCAGCCGGTCCAGAGCGAAGCGAGATTTATGTTGGGCAAACGGCGGCTAAGCGTTTCTTGGAAAATTTGGCGGTACGCTCCGGATACATTATTGAGTTGCCTCCTAATTCGGCCTTGGAGTTGGCCAGCTACACTATGCGTCCCGAAACTTTGTTGAGTGGTTTCATTAACTTGGAAATTTTAGATGGAGTTAATGCCACAGTAGAGGTGCGCACTTCCCTTGACCCTAATGCCAACGATGGACGTAAGATGCCGGATTTGGGTGCTCCCTTCAATCCATTTAAAATCCATCCCCATGGTGTTTTTGCCCAGCCTTATTTTGAAAATGAAGGCGATTTTGTGGTGGGCAATGGTCCGCTTACCTTTAAATATGGGGAGAGTCCTTGGCTTATCGATTTTGAGACGGGACTTCCCAACACGGGTAATTTTGGTGTACTTTACAAATCCTTGGTGGAATTTAAGAATCCCACTAAGCGCACCAAGATGGTTGGCCTGTACTTTACCCCGCTTTCAGGGCCAGGTGGCGCCAATTTCTTGATAGGTAATTCCGTCTATCAGGCTGTGTTCCGCAAAAAAGGTGATGAGGTCCTGGTGGCCAAGATAGAGCTGGCTCCGGAATCTAGCAATACCATAGAAATTATTACTCTGCCAGAAGCTACTTCTTGTTACCCCGCTCAATACCAACTGCGGGAAATAGAGTAGGTACCAGCGTTTTTCGTCTGAGAGACCGGATGAGAAAAGCAGGAATTCGTTTTGGAATGGCGTAATCTGTGGCCTCCGTTTGAGTGGCGGGGCCGTTTGGAGAGCTGGCTGAGTGGCCGAAAGCAACGGTCTTGAAAACCGTCGTAGCAGTAATGTTACCGGGGGTTCGAATCCCTCGCTCTCCGCCAATTTATGGCCTCTACCCAAATAGAGAAAGCGCGATTTCTCTTCCCCAAGGTGGGAGTTGAAGTCGCGCTTTTTACATTTGGCAAACCTGGAAGGTGGTTGGGCTCCAGTTGCACTTGGAAATAATGTTTTTATTTTAACTATAAAGGCAGAGAGCTCTTTTTAGTATCTGAATTTTCCGCAGTAGGCCGTTTCGCTGAGCGTGTTGCGGTTGGTTGGCAGGCCAACCGTGGCGTGTACGCCCGTTTACCATAAGCCTAGGGCGGCTCTGGCCTCTTCGGTAAGCTTGGTTTCGGGATCCCAAGCAGGGGTCCAAACTAAGTCGATGTTGCATTCCTTAACGCCTTTAAGCCTTGTTATGGCCAGATAGGCGGAACTGGTCATCTCCGGACCTAATGGGCATCCCGGGCTGGTCAAGGTCATGTTGATATGCACGCTACGAGCTTCTTTGTTGAGGTCGATATCGTAAATTAACCCCAGATCGACAACATTTACGCCCAGCTCCGGGTCGTAAACCTCGCGCAGGGCCTCTTTTATTTCTGCTTCGCTAGGAAAGGGATCGGAGCTAGTTTCGGTGCGGAAGCATTCTTTTTGGGTAACTTCGGTGCTATGGGCACCATCGGCGTTGTAGGCGAAATCGTCTTGGGCTGTTTCGGAGGTAGACTTGTGGACAGTCTCCTCATTGTGGGTGAAGCACTGAGCTTGAGTGATGGGAGCATCTTCTTGGGACATAGATATGGTTTATCCCTCCTTTGCAGAATTTGGGGTCTGATTTAAGGCAGAGAGCAGGGTCTCCCAGCCTAATAAAGCGCATTTTATACGAACGGGATAATCCTTAACACCGTCTAAGGCCTCCAGCTCGCCTATATCCACATCTTCGAAGGTTTCTTCTGCTTCTGAAGCTGTTGCGCTGTGGCTCAAAAGGCGGGCCTTGAAGGTTTTAGCTAACTTTACCGCTTCATTTACAGTCTTCCCCTTGATCATTTCCGCCAGCATCGAGGAGGAAGCTACAGAGATTGAACAGCCATCTCCCACAAAACCTACATCTTTGATGATTCCCCCTTCCACCTGCAGATCAAGCTCAATTTCATCGCCGCAGGTTGGATTGTTGCCCTCAGCTGTCAGGGTGGGGTTCTCTAGGCGGCAGTGGCAACGCGGATTCGAGTAGTGATCGAGAATTATTTGACGATACAAGTCGTCGTCGATAAGAGTATCATGAGACAAAACTAGTAAACACTCAAACTTTCTTAAATCGTACGGGAGAGATAGAATCCTGCCGCGCTCCAGAAAGCGGTTCACATGGCCAACCGGACTGCGGCTACTCAGAAACGAGGCAGGGAACTCCCCGTTCTATGGCTTCTTTTTGGTTTTAAGGTCAATTATTGGCGTATTGAACATGGGGGCGCAGGAATCCATAGTGTTGCCCAGGGCGCGGTTGGCGGGGGCAACATCACAGGAGGAACACTTAGAGCTGGGGCAGGCTGCGTTGGCACAGCAGGTCGGCCAGAGTTGGTGGTGACCGGTCTGAACCATCACCTTAAGCTTGCGACCGGCACATTCCGGGGAGCAGACGGCAGACTTGAAAACTTCGCCCGCTTTGAGGAGAGCTTGGCAGAGACGGTCTATATCGGCGAAATTGTTGTACACCTGGAAGCTCATGCGGGTGGTACCCATCATGCCGATTTCGCGCATTAGCGGCTGGCAACAGTGGTGGCCGGCCCTAACGCACACCCCCTCGCGGCCTAAAAGTGTGGCTATATCGTGGGGATGGAGGCCGCGGAAATAGAAGGAAAGGGCACCAGCTCGCTGGGTTATATCCAATGGGCCTAAAACCTGGGCACCCTCTAAATCGTTAAGCTTATCTATGGCGTACTGCATTAGGGCCTGGTCATGCTCACGGATCTTATCTCGGCCTATGCTGTTGATATAATCGCAGGCAGCTGCCAAGCCTATGGCGCCGGTAATGTTAGGGGTGCCAGCCTCAAAGCGATTGGGCAACACATCCCAGGATGAACGCTCTCGCTTGACTATAGAAATCATGCTGCCGCCGAACAGGAACGCGGGCATGCTTTCCAAGAGCTTGCGGCGGCCCCACAGAACGCCTATGCCGGTGGGAGCCAGCATCTTATGGCCAGAAAAGGCCAGAAAATCGACATCCAGCTTCTTTACATCGGTGTAGAGGTGGGGAACACCTTGGGCACCGTCTAAAACAATGGTGATAGGACCGTGAGCTCGGGCCCGGCGGACGATCTCTTGCACAGGATTGATAGTGCCAAAAACATTGGAAACCCAAGCGAAGGCCAGGAGCTTAGGAGAGTAGCTGAGGGCCTTATCAAGTGAGTCTAAGTCTAGGCTGCCATCTGGTAGGATTTCGATCCAGCGTAGAAGGGCTTTTTTGCGCAAGGCCAGCTGTTGCCAGGGGACCAGGTCAGAGTGGTGCTCCATAACTGGAAGGGCGATGCTGTCACCCTCTTGGATATTCTGCTCGCCCCATGTGTAAGCCACCATATTGATGGATTCAGTGGAATTACGAGTGAATATCACCGTTGGAGAGTCGTCGGTTCCGATAAACTCTGCCACCGTACGGCGGGCCTCCTCGTATCTTCGCGTAGAAAGCTCAGAAAGCGAGTAGAGGCCACGGTGAATGTTGGCATATCCGGTGCGTGTGAAATTGGCTACAGCCTCGATTACACACTCGGGCTGCTGGGAGGAGGCGCCGCTGTCCAAAAAAGTCAGAGGGTGACCGTTCACCGTCTGTTTTAATATGGGAAAGTCGGCGCGGACTCTGGTAAATAATTCTTGATCAAACATCACTTAATTATTCCCTAGGAAGCGTTGGAATGGATAAATCTGCTCTGAGTTAAGACGAACAGCCAGTTGGCTACAGCCTGATCATCAGAACGTTCAACTACCTCTCGGAAGAAACCGGAAATTATCAGGCTCTTGGCTTCCACCTCATTTAAGCCGCGGCTTTGCAAGTAGAAAAGCTGGTTCTCATCGTAGTCGGTGAAGCTGGCTCCGTGAGTACAACGCACATCATCGGCAATGATCTCCAACTTAGGCATAGATTCGGCCCTGGCCTGAGGGGAGAGGAGGAGATTCTGATTTTTCTGGTAGGCATCGGTTTTTTGAGCTTGGCCGTCAACGTAAATATTTCCAGCAAAGATGGAACGGGAGTTGCCAGCCACTGCACAGTTGAATAACACGTTGGAGGTGCTGTGAGGAGCCTTGTGGTGGATGTAGGTATCGACATCGCTTCTAGCTGTGTTGTCGGTAAAAACCACACCGTAAATTTCGGCATTTGAGCCGGGCGAGTTGAGATCTTCGGAGAAGAAGGTTTTGGCCAGGCCCGCACCTATTCCGGCAAAGATAATTTTGAGAGAAGCATCTTGGCCCATACGGGCGTGGATGGTGGTGAGACAGGTAGCCTCTTTGGCCCAGTCACTCACCAAAATGTAATTGACCTGGGCACCACTGGAAATGTCAAACTCAATTAAAGAATGAGCCTTGAGCGCTTCACCGGCCTGACTTTGAAAACTTTCCACAACCACGGCGTGAGCACGTTCACTGGCTCGAATGAGACTGTGGGAGAAGTGGAGGGGTTGAGCCGACTGATCGGCTGAGCTGGGATCCTGCTTAATGTCGTGCAGGATATGGAAGGCTCGAGCCGGAGCTGCACCGGGAGCAATCTCCACGTAGGCGCCGCCTGTGCGCAAAGCCGCATTGAGGGCGCAACTTAGATCCTTCTGGTGGCACTCGGCTTCAAAGAAGAAGTCGTTCAATCCCTTCACCTGCTTCAGAGCTTGGCCCATGGGCAGAATTTGCACGCCGTCTTTATTGATGCTATCGTAATTGCCATGGGTTAGGGCTTCGGCTTGGGCAGAATCCTTGGCTTCGCTGCGAGAATTGATCCCGTAAGCGTGCAGGGCTGCCTCATCTTCAGACACGGTCTGGAATTCATTTACCACCATCTTCTCGCCTACGAGGTTGATGGGCTGCTGGCGATCAGGAAAGAAAAAACGAGCAGGAGTACGGCGCCAGGCTTCATTTTTTGGATCTATGTCCGGCATGGTGCGAGCGCTGACCAAGCCGGCTTTGCGGATGTTTACACTCCAGCGCGGCTCACCCTCAGAGGTGGCCAGTTGTACTATATCCTCAATAGCCTTTTCTAAATTGGCCTTAATATTTACAATCAAAATCTTGTCTCCCTTACTATCTGAATCAGCCGACCGAGCCGTCCATCTCCATTTTTATAAGCCTGTTGAGCTCTACGGCGTACTCCATAGGCAATTCCTTGGCGAAAGGCTCAAAGAAGCCGTTGACGATCATGGTAACGGCATCACTCTCGGATAAACCGCGGCTCATAAGATAGAAGATCTGCTCATCGCCAACTTTGGAAACTGTAGCCTCGTGGCCTATGTGAACATTGGGATTGGCTATATCCATGGTTGGATAGGTGTCGGAGCGGGAGTGGCCATCCAGCAGAAGAGCATCGCAGCGCACGTTGCCGCGTACATTTTGGGCTCCAGGAGTGACCTTAACTAAGCCGCGGTAGGCCGCCTCGCCGCCATCCTTGGAAATGGATTTAGAGAGGACGTTGGAAGTGGTATTACTGGCAGCATGGACAATTTTTGCACCTGTATCCTGCACCTGCCCCTGTCCGGCAAAGGCTACCGAAACCACTTCACCGTGAGCGCCTTCGCCCATAAGGTAGATGGCTGGATATTTCATGGAAACTTTGGAGCCAATGTTGCCGTCGATCCATTCGATAGTGGCATTTTTGTGGGCCACGGCGCGTTTGGTCACCAGGTTATAAACGTTGGTAGACCAGTTCTGAATGGTGCTGTAACGGATGCGGGCGCCTTCCATGGCGATAAGCTCGACCACGGCTGAGTGGAGAGAATCCTTGGAGTAAATGGGCGCAGTGCACCCCTCGACATAGTGGACGAATGCGCCCTCGTCAGCAATGATCAGAGTGCGCTCAAACTGACCCATAGCTTGGGCGTTGATGCGGAAATAAGCCTGCAAGGGGATCTCCACTTTTACGCCTTTGGGTACGTAAATGAAGGAGCCACCGCTCCAGACCGCAGTATTTAGGGCGGCAAATTTGTTGTCGGTCATTGGTATGACTGTGCCGAAATACTTCCTTACAATATCGGGATACTC
The DNA here is from genome assembly GCA_900313515.1 of uncultured bacterium. Lineage (GTDB taxonomy): Bacteria > Vulcanimicrobiota > Xenobia > Xenobiales > Xenobiaceae > Bruticola. The sequence continues at coordinate 23,408 of OMRK01000098.1, forward strand.
GCGCAGGGCGCTGTCCATGTCCAGGAAGATTACTCCATGCTTTTCCACATCGGCCTTTATAGAGTGATAGACCACCTCCGACTCATACTGGGCGGTAAGACCGGCCAGGTGTTTGCGCTCGGCCTCAGGTACTCCGAGCCTATCGAAAGTGTTTTTAATTTTTTCCGGCACCTCATCCCAATTATTGGCACTGCGTTCGGAGGGGCGCACGTAATAGTGGATGTCATCGAAGTGGACGCCGCTCAGATCCGTACCCCAAGTGGGCATGGGCTTGTCCATAAAGACTTCGTAGGCCTTGAGACGGTTTTCCAGCATCCACTCTGGTTCATGCTTAATTCTGGACATCTCCACTATAAGTTGGGGAGTGAGGCCAACGCCTGATTTATAAACGTAATCTTCGGCATCGGCAAAGCCATATTTGTAATTGTCGCCTATGGAACTTATCGATTCCTTGGTTTCCTTGGGTTGTGAGGAATTATCCATCTTTTTCTCCATACGTTTTCCAGCTAGGCGCTGGGCAGGCTAGCTAACTGGGC